>NZ_JBGJZO010000010.1:68837-171181 GCF_042610485.1 Paenibacillus oryziterrae
CGGGTGCGGGTGCGGGTGCAGGTGCGGGTGCATTTTGCAAGGTTCAGGGTGCAAAAACCCTCATCGGTATGTGACATCTCATGTAATGTATTTGTTTAGATATGAAGCATTTCCGGCTTTTTGTATTAAAAAACCCTTGGGATTTCTCCCAAGGGTTTGACTGTGTAACTGAGCAAATTTTTAGAATCCTATACGTCGAAGTACAGGGAGTATTCATGCGGATGAATACGGATGGCAACTGCTTCAGCTTCGGAACGTTTCAAGCTGATGTAGTTATCGATGAAGTCTTTAGTGAATACGCCGCCTTCTGTCAGGAACTCATAGTCAGCTTCCAAAGCGTCAAGCGCTTCGTTCAAGCTGCCTGGAACGCTGCGGATTTTCTCTTTGTCTGCATCGGATAGTTCATAGATGTTTTTGTCGAGTGGACCGTAACCCATTTCTTCAGGGTTGATCTTCTTCTTAATTCCATCCAGACCAGCCATCAGCATTGCGGAGAATGCCAGGTAAGGGTTAGCTGTGGAGTCCGGAGTACGGAACTCGATGCGACAGCCCTTAGGTGTTACAGCAGCTACAGGGATACGAACTGCAGCAGAACGGTTACCTTTGGAGTATACAAGGTTAACTGGAGCTTCATATCCAGGAACCAGACGTTTGAAAGAGTTGGTACTTGGGTTTGTCAGCGCGATCAATGCTGGTGCATGATACAGGATACCGCCGATGTAGTGCAGAGCCATTTCGCTCAGGTTAGCATATGCGCCTTTTTCGTAGAACAAAGGAGAATCGCCATTGAAGATCGATTGGTGAACGTGCATGCCGCTACCGTTATCTCCGAACAATGGTTTTGGCATAAAGGTTGCTACCTTGCCATATTGGCGTGCAGTGTTATGCACAATATATTTATAAGTCAGAAGGTTGTCAGCTGTTTTCTTCAGGGTATCAAAACGGAAGTTGATCTCCGCTTGTCCTGCAGTAGCTACTTCGTGGTGATGACGCTCTACGCGCAGTCCTGCTTCACCAAGCAAACGGCACATTTCACTGCGGATATCCTGTTGGGAATCCACTGGTGCTACCGGCACGTAACCGCCTTTAACGCCTACTTTAAAGCCAAGGTTGCCGCCTTCTTCTTTGCGTCCAGTGTTCCATACAGCCTCTTCGGAATCAACGGAGTAGAAGGAGCTGTTCATGCCGCTCTCATAACGTACATCGTCAAAAATGAAGAACTCGGACTCAGGAGCGAAGAATGCTGCTGTACCTACACCGCTTGTTTGCAGGAACTCTTCAGCTTTTACTGCAATACCGCGCGGGTCGCGCTCATAACGTTCGCCGTCTGGAGTGAAGATATCACACATGATATTAAGCGTTGGGTGAGCCGTAAAAGGATCAATATATGTAGAACTTGGATCCGGCATCATAACCATGTCGGATTCTTCAATACCGCGGAACCCTGCAATGGAGGAACCGTCAAAAGCTACACCATTTACAAAAGTTTCATCTTCTACTTCAGTAGCCGGTACGGAGATATGGTGGGCACGACCCGCCAAATCAACAAAACGAAAATCCACCCACTCAATATTGTTTTCCTTAATCGTTTGCAACACTTTTTCAACCGACATGAATTTTTCCTCCCCAGGTTCTGAACATTTAGGCCGTTCACAGTATGCAATGTTCTTGTTTTGTAATGTTTTTGCTGTCGTCATTATAAATCCCAAACCTGACATCGTCAATCCTTATGTAAGGTATTTCTTGCTTCAATGTGAGATATTCTGACGCTTTGGTGAATTTCTCAGTCAAGCTCTGATTTACTTTCGTAATGTCCCTGTATGACAGCAAAAATAATCCTCTCCACCCGTTTGCTTTCGGATGAAGAGGCATTGAATTTAATGGAAAACGTCGTTTAGGCAGTAGGTACCGCCTGCTCAAATGAAGAGAATTTACGGCCGACAAGCGGCGCGAGCTTCTCCAGATCCCGCAATAAAGCATCGAATTGATCCGGGAACAGCGATTGCACTCCATCACCTGTCATGGAGTTGTCTGGATCGGTATGCATTTCAATAATGAGACCGTTGGCGCCTGCGGCTACCGAAGCTTTCGACATCGGAGCTACCAGCTCCCGGCGTCCAGTCCCGTGACTCGGATCAGAAATAACAGGAAGATGACTCAAGCTTTGAAGTACAGGGATTGCCGAAAGATCAAGTGTATTACGGGTGTAGGTCTCAAAAGTACGGATTCCGCGTTCGCAGAGCATGACATCACGGTTGCCGCCTGCCAAGATGTACTCTGCAGCATTCAGCAGTTCGTCATAGGTTGCACTGAAACCGCGCTTCAGCAGCACCGGCCGGCCACAGGTTCCAAGCTTACGCAGCAGATCAAAGTTCTGCATATTACGCGTGCCCACCTGTAAAATATCCGCGTGTTCAGCACAAATATCTACGTATTCCGGTGTCATAACCTCAGTAATGGTAAGTAACCCGTGACGTTTTCCAGCTTCCGCCATCATTGTCAGACCCTCTACCCCCACGCCTTGGAAGCTGTAAGGTCCGGTGCGGGGCTTAAATGCGCCGCCACGCAGTACCTGCGCTCCTGAAGCTTTGACCAGCCGTGCGATGTCATCGATTTGCTCCGGCGATTCAACAGCGCAAGGACCTCCCATAATGACAAGATTCTCTCCGCCGATCTTGACGCCGCGAATATCAATGATCGTATCCTCCGGGTGGAAGTCACGGCTTGCCAGCTTATAGGATTTAGAAATCTTAACGACATTCTCTACACCCTTCATTTGGCGCAAATGCTCGGCAAGCTGGGGAGGAACGCTTCCTACTAATCCGATAACTGTATGGTCTGCCCCGCGGGACAGATGCACCTGCAACCCTTCTCTTTCAATAACGGAGATAATCTCCTGTACACGTTCCTCCGGTAATTGGTTAGATGTAACAACGATCATATTTAATTCCTGCCTCTCTATACTGTATGATTTGTTGAGATTAATTATAGCTTTTGCTATTTCACTAAAACGCTTTTAAGCTTCTACGCTTTTAATCACTAAAGTAATTTTACCGCAAAACTTCCTTTTAGTCAACCGGAAATGTCCTGGCTAGCGCACGCATCCAGCTACCGAAACACTGTTTCGGAGCTGCATTTTATCGACAAACGGCCTAACGCAACATCTAAAAAGCACTCTCACCTCCCGGTATAGGGGGTGAAAGTGCTCTCTTGTTCAAATCGATGCAAATTATAAAGTGCTCTCGGATTTCACCTTGCTTTTGACCGGGGGAAGTAATTTAGACATGTTAACCGTACGTTTGATTTCCCATGTCTCTGGCAGCGCTGGATCATATTGCTCCAGATAAGCGATAACTTCCTTCGTAATCGGGGTAGGTGTGGATGCGCCCGACGTCACACCAACCTTGGTAACCCCTTGCAGCCATTCGATCTTCAGCTCTGACACATCGGCTATGCGGTGAGCGGGTACGCCTGCAATCTCTTCTGACACCTGCGCCAGACGATTGGAGTTGTTGCTGCGCGGATCGCCAACTACAATGACCAGGTCAGTCTGCCCCGCCTGCTCAGCTACAGCCTCCTGCCGCACCTGAGTCGCCATGCAGATTTCATTATGCACTTCAGCTCCCGGATAGGTCTCCAGCAATTTTTTCATGATATGCTTAATATCCCATTGGCTCATCGTCGTCTGATTGGTAATAACAATCCGGGATGAATGGATCGACAGCGTGCTGATCTCCTCTTCCTTCTCAATCAGATGTACATGCTCAGGAGCAATGCCAACAGCACCCTCAGGCTCAGGATGGCCTTTTTTGCCGATATAAATAATCTCGCAGCCTTCTTCAACCTTCTCTTTGATGAGATCATGCGTCTTGGTTACATCCGGACAAGTGGCATCCACTGTAGTCAGACCCTTCTGCCGGGCCAGCTTACGGACTTCCGGTGACACGCCGTGGGCGGTAAAAATAACAGTTCCGCTGTCCACTTTATCCAGAATATCCAGACGGTTGTGACCATCCAAGGTAATGATGCCATCGTCTTCAAAAGAATTAGTGACGTGGCTGTTATGGACAATCATGCCCAATATATAAATCGGCCGGGGCAAATCAAGATTCTGGGCCGCCTGTCTGGCCATAACCATGGCATCGACGACTCCGTAGCAATATCCCCGGGGAGAAATTTTGATGACTTCCATGACTTCACCCACTTTCTGCATTTCTAAGTTTGGAATAATAGAATTCGTCTAATTATACCCTACTCGAGCGGCGGAGCAAAGAGAAGCGGCAGCCAGATGACAAAAGTCGTACCCTCACCCTGACGGGTAAGCACCTCAACAGAACCTCCATGTTCATCAATAATCCATTTGGCTATCGACAATCCTAGACCGATTCCTTCCGTAATGCCACGCGACTCATCTGCCCGGTAGAACCGGTCGAAGATATGAGGAACCTCGTCTTTGTCCATACCAATGCCTGTATCGGAAATACGGATACCCACCTGGCTCTGATAAAATACCGCATTCAGGGAAACCTCGCCCGAAGGCGTGTATTTAAAAGCGTTATCGATGAAAATAAACAACATCTGCTGCAGATAATCCTTATTGCCGACGATATATTTGCCGTTCATATGCGACATATCGCCCACAATCCACTCCGCCTGATGCGGCAGGAATGAAGCGCGTCTTGCTACTTCTGTCATCAGCGGCTCCAAAGCCACCGGTTCCTTGTCAAAGGTGCGTCCGGTATCTGCACGGGCTAGGGACAACATGTCGGCCACCAGCCTGCTCATTCGTTTAGCTTCGTCCGCGATATCACGTACAGACTCTAAGGACATTTGACGGATGGCGGCATCGTCCAGCACAGGGTTCTGCCCCGGCTCAAGCTCCCACACCTTTTGCAGCAGGTCGATATTCCCGCGGATCGTTGTTAGCGGCGTCCGAAGCTCGTGGGAAGCATCCGATACGAAACGGCGCTGGGCCGCATACGAATCTTCAAGCTCCTTGTAAAAGCCCTCCATCCGCCCGAGCATGCTGTTCACCGTTTCAATCAACCGTCCAATCTCATCCGGCGGCCCATCATATTCGATCCGGGAGCTCAGGTCTGTCCCTGTCTGGATCCCGTTTGCCGCCTCAATAATATTACCGATTGGACTCATAGATTTCCGCGCCAGGAACAGGCCAAAGGTAAAAGCAGCCATAAGCGTTGCGAAGGAACCCACCAAAAGGATGTTTTTCAGCCTCTCCATCAGCATATCTTCCTGACTGGTAGGTGCCGCCACCTGCAGAACAGCTACTGGTTGTTTATCCAGGTTATAGAGTGGAATCTGATAAATCATGAAATGATATCCGCCTACGTTTGTTTGTACAAATCCCTTAGACTCCTCCAGATTTTTCAACTCTGGTACATCGAAGGTAATATCTGAATTTATCATATTATCTGTCTTCTGTGTAATCCCACTATCATAAATGTGAGTTTGTGCTACATAATTCGCTTCTTCCAAGCGGCTGGCCTGAGAGAAATTCATGGATACACTCTGCAACGTTCCGTCATATCCCCAACGTGGAACCAATTGAAGCTGTTCTGCCTGTGTTTGTACGCGGTCTTTTAAATCCCCATACGTATTAATGTATACAAAACCGTAAATCGCGGCTGATAAGGCCAGCAGCATAACGGCCACAATTCCTGAGTACCACGCGGTCAGCCGCAATCGTATGGACATATTAATTATCTCCTCTTAAAATATATCCGGCTCCCCGGATCGTCTGAATCAGCCGTTTACCTCCATGTTCCTCCGTTTTTTGGCGAAGCATGGCGATATAGACCTCAAGCACATTGGATTCTCCGCTATAATCGTAACCCCATATTTTGTCCATAATGAGATCGCGGGACAGCACTCTTTTCGGATTCTGCATGAACAAATGAAGCAGCTCAAACTCCTTGGCAGTCAGCTCCAGCCGTTTGCCCTGGCGGGTGACCTCACGCGAATCTACATCTAACGTAATATCCTCAAAGGAAACGGATTGATCGTGACTTCCGCTCTGTTCATTTTTTCGGCGGAGCAATGCCCGCACACGTGCGAGCAATTCTTCTAGTGCGAACGGCTTCACCAGATAATCGTCCGCCCCCATGTCGAGACCTTTTACCCGGTGCTCTACCTCGTCTTTAGCCGTGAGCATCAGCACAGGCACATTGCTTCCGCCTTCACGCAGCCGCCGGCAGACCTCGAACCCGTCTACCTGAGGCATCATCACATCGAGGATAACCACATCCGGATCGCCGCTGATAACTGCACGTAGTCCATCCGCTCCGTTAGCCGCTGTTTTGACGTCGTAACCTTCAAAAGCCAGGCCGCGTCGAAGCATGGAGATTATTTTTTCATCATCATCAATAATTAGTATATTTGGTCGCATCAAGCAGCCCCCATTGTCCTATTTAAGTTATCTCTATTGTACCAGTGAAATCAGCGATTATCATCCGCATGCACCAAAAACGGAAGGGTTGCCCCTTCCGCATCGGAGTTTGCTGCCGCCTTGTTTATTGCTGCTGAGTTTGGCTTGTATCAAAATCGTTCCGGTTGCCGATGGTAACAGGAAGATCCAGTGTTTTGCCATTGCGGACTACGTTAAGTGTTGCCTTATCGCCGATCTTAAGTGTTTTGATGAAATCGATCAAATCCTGGCTGGTTGCATATTTCGTACCGTTAATTCCTGTAATGATATCATAGGGGCGCAGATCGGCTACATACGCAGGAGATTTATAGATGATCTCGGCCACCACAGAACCTTCTTTAATATCGGTGCCCATTTGCTTGGCAACCTCGTCTGTAATCGTCATAAGGGATGCGCCAATGAATGGAACCGGTTCTTTCGGAATCTCCTGGTTTGCCTCAAGCTTCTCAACAACTTCTTTAATCGTATTCACAGCGATTGCGAAGCCAATCCCTTGTGAATCGGTACTTACAGCTACATTCATACCGATAACCTGACCATTCATGTTCAGCAGAGGGCCGCCGGAGTTACCAGGGTTAATGGAAGCATCGGTTTGCAGTAGGTTTTTATAATTGCGAGTTCCGCTGCCGTCTTCTTCATTAATATCGATGCTGCGTCCTTTGGCACTTAGTACACCCGCTGTTACGGTATGGTCAAAGCCCTGCGGATTCCCGATCGCAATGACTTCCGAGCCAACCTTCAGACTATCTGAATCACCCAGTGACACTACCGGGAAGTTATTGTCTCCTTCAATCTTCAGTACAGCCAAATCGAGGTCTTTGCTGGAACCCAGCAGTTTCGCTTCATATGGCTTGGTGCTGCCCTCCACCGTAACCTGTATCACATCCGCACCATTAACAACGTGTTGGTTGGTCAATATATATCCAGCTTTATCATAGATGAAACCTGTTCCGATTCCGTAAGGCACAAGCTGCTTATCCGAATTGGAAGGAGACTTGGTCTCCGGCTCAGTCTGCTCTGAACCACTTCCGCCGAACTGGTCACCGAAAAAGAATTGGGAGAATGGATCACTTAGATTCGGATTCGATTGTCCCCGTGAGTTCGAGTCAACCAATGTCTCGATTTTGACAACAGCCGGCCCCACACCGTCTACTACACTCGATACATCGCCGGAACCGGTTACCAGTGAAGTTGTACTCGCGGATGGCGTTACATTTGCACTTTCATTGGCAGTCTTGGCTGCAGCCGATATCGCCGGGCTGTCTGCAGTCTCAGAAGTGAACCAATTGCCCCGGTCGGCTGCGAACATCGATCCCGACAAAACGATCATCCCGGCGAGGAATGAGATCAGCACGGTCTTGAAGGAACTTTTAGGCTTACGGTTATACTGCCATCCGCCGTTCCCATCCGAGCCGTTCCCGCCGTTGCCATTACGTCCACCGCCATTGCCATCATAACCTGTGGTACGAATCGCTGTACTGTAGGGAATCGGCTTCACCGGCTGAGGAGGCGTAATCTCCACACGTTCCGGTTCCCGGCGGTTATAACCTTGAGGCCCTTCGGTTTCTTCACTATTAAAAGATTTAAATGGTCCATAAGAATAGTAGTATGATGAGCCTGATTCGGAAGATTGACCACTGCCATGTTGACTGTCATTTGCGTTGCTGTTCCAATCCCGATCCGGTGTCTGTTCGTTATCCCGAGTGAATCTGTTTTTGCTGTCGTCCATGTTCTTCATACCTCCTGCACCCTGTCTGCCTGACAAGGGATGATTTGTTTTCTTGTCTTTATTTTGTACTTTAAACCTTAAGGTCACCTTAAAAACAATTTAAGCTTAGATAAAAAGTAGGTGAATAAGATAGAATGCTGTTGAGCGGTCCGGGGGTTCGGGCTCCACCGCTGTTGAAATCGTGTTCCCTGAATTGACCCTGCGGGTGGAACACGATTTCAAAGGCGGCCGTAAACTTTCCGCCCCGAACCCCCTCCCCTTTATAGCTCAACTCAAAAAAGCCTGTCCGAGCGTGTTTGTAGCACGCCGGGCAAGCTCTATAAACTCGCGGCTCAAGGGAAGACAGGTCTTCCTTCAGCTCTGAGTGGATAATTAACTGCACTTTTACACCTTATTTCCGACATTCCATCCATGCTGCTTGATTCAACTACACTTTCATACTTTTTTCCGATATTTGCACGATCGGACGAGCACGGTCAGAACATACAGTTATTCGCGAGACAGATAACAGCGTAGCGGCTACACAAATAAAAATACGCCACCCCGGCACAATGGCTACTGGGGGGCGTATTAACAAAGCTGTTTAAGGTGCATGCAATTAATATCGCAGTTAACACATTAACCTTGCACCCAGCCTTTACGGTGGGCATAGATCGCCAGTTGGGTACGGTCGTCCAGCTCGCATTTCATCAAAAGGTTGCTGACATGCGTCTTCACGGTCTTGATGCTGATGTGCAGCTCTTCTCCGATATCCTTGTTGGTCTTGCCCTCGGCGATGAGCAGCAGCACCTCTTTCTCACGCTCGGTCAGTCCTGAGGAGTCACCCTGAACCGTCCGTTGACGGATTCCGCGGGTCAGCGCCTGAGACACATCACCCGTCATGACCGGCATTCCGCGATACGCGCCTTGCAGCGCATAGATAAGTTCCTCCGCCGATACGGTCTTCAGCACATAACTGACGGCTCCGGCTTCAATAGCATCGACCACGAGGTCATCTTCAAGGAAGCTGGTCAGGATAACGATCTTCAGAATCGGGAATTCCTTTAGTACCGCTCTTGTCGTCTCCACGCCGTTCATCACCGGCATCATCAAGTCCATAAGTACAAGATCAGGCATCCCATCCTCCCAGCCGGCGCGCAGCATTTCAAGTGCGTTCTGACCATTGGAGGCTTCCCCAATCACTTCAAAAGTAGGTTCGAGCATTAAGTATGTTTTGAGACCCATCCGGACCATATCATGATCGTCCACCAGCAGTATTTTAATTATACTCATTTATTCTGCCTCCTCTTCCCCGTCAATCTCCGTTTCTGTTACTTCCGTTTCTGTAACTTTCGTCCCTGCGTCCACGGATTTCCCGTTCTCCACGAACTTGGGAATATGTACGCGAATGGTTGTTCCGGCACCTTTTCGGCTGATGATCTCCACCTGTCCGCCCAGCTTCTCCGCACGTTCTCTCATTGTAATAAGGCCATAGGAGCCATGCTTATTCTGCATCAGCTCGAACCCTTGTCCGTCATCGCTGATGCTCAGCACAACCTGCCTTGACCCTTCGCGCAGCGAAAGAGATACGATCCTCGCTCCCGCATGCTTCACTATATTCGCCATCGCTTCTTGTATGATCAGGAACAGCTGGTGTTCGATCGCCTCTGACAGCTCACCCTTCAGTTCCATCTCCTTCATGCCCTTCAGGCCATTCTGGCGGCAATAATCAGGGAACCACTTCTCGAGTGCTTCAAAAAGATTCCTGCCCTCCAGCTCCACCGGACGTAGCTGCGCAATCAAAGCTCTCATCTGCTTCTGGGCCATCTGTGACATCGAAATCAGCTGTTCCATGACAACTTGTCCATGCTCCGCATTACGCTCTAGCACCTTGGGCAGCGAGGAGGCCGACATATGGATAGCGAAAAGCTGCTGGCTTACCGTATCATGAAGATCGCGGGCCATTCTCCGCCGTTCTTCAAGCACAGCACTTTCCGCAGCTTTCTCCTTCTCAATGACCTCCTGCTCTCCCAAACGCTGCAGCAGCTTCATCTTTTTCTCAACCGAATCCATCATAATGTTGAACTCGTGGTAGACCCGGGCAAAAGACGGATCGTCGCTGAGCGGCATGCGTACCGCCAAATTACCTTTAGCCACCTGTAGCATGTTCAGATCCAAGTGATCAATCGCACGCTGAATGCGCTGACCTGCCATGTATCCAAGCACGATCGTGAAGATGACAACGCCGAGGCACAGATACAGCCACATCCGGTAATCCACAACCTGTATATATCCCAGGCAACTCCCTGCATAAATCAATCCGGCCGTCACAACACCGCTTAGCAGGAAATAAATCAACAGCACCCATTTCGTATTTTTAAAAAGGTTCCCCATGCTAACCCACCGTTTTAACCTTTATATCACCGATGAATGCACTGACATTAATACGGACTTTTTTGCCGGCTTCTTTGTAGTAAGGCGTCTTGCATTGGACACTGCTCATAAATCCGCTGCGCGATTGATCCAGGATTTCCATATCCCCGATAAATGAACTGCTGTTCACCGAGATCCCAAGATCCATGTCATTCGGAACATAAACCTTGATATCCCCGATAAAAGCAGAAATGTTAATCTTGGTTTCACCATAAGGAATTTGAGCATTAGTCAGATCCAGTACCGTGTCCCCGATAAACTGCGAGAGATTCGTGTGTTTCAACTGGAAATGCTCCCGCCCCATATGGATATCTCCGATAAAAGCAGAACGATTCGTCGAATCACGATGACCATCGCTTTCTTCGTAATCGTTAAAACGTCCATGTCTGTGTGAATGCCTGTGGGCATGCCGCTCCATCCGCTCCCGGTGTCTGCGTTCATGTCGCTCCTGCTTCTCTTGCCAGCGGGATTGCGCTGTATAATGCGTACCGTGCTGCTCTGACGACTGCTCTTCAGGCTGGTCCTTGCTGAGATAGGATTCCCAATTGGTCTTTCTGCCGCTTACCGGTTCACTAGCTGAATTCTCTTGATCTCCAGGCAGCTTGCCAAACTTCTGTTCAAACTGTTCGTCCAGCGTAGATTCGAGTGGCTTCGGTGGCTGAACATGTAGATTTTCCTTATCCGAAGAATAGAACGGCGGTGTAGGCGGCATCGGTGGCATCGGTGGTACCGGTGGTGTTGGCGGTCCTGAATGACGCGGTTTAAAGATTACATAGAGCCCCCCGCCAATCAGCATGACTGGAAGGAACAGCTTGAAGAAATCCCCTGCTGAAAAATCAAACCATTCCAGATTCCGGCCCAGAAAATAAACGCCAATCGCCAGGAATATCATTCCACCAAAGAACGAGGAACCTTTAGAGCTATAATCCTCCGTCGCGAGCAAACGCTGCAGGCCCATTATAATGAGGATAGCCGGCCAGTAGGTAGTGAACACATAACCTATACTGAAATCCGCATATCCAATTTGTCTTAGCAAAAACATTACGCCTATCCCGATCAGAACTAATCCGCCGAAGATCTGGCTCGTTATTCGTCTCTTCATGTCCATTTCTCCTTAAATGTAATGTTACAGTCTCTTCTGCTATCTTATGTCCTTAGTGTACAGGATTTAAGGTACAAGAAACAGCGGCGTGAGAAGGAACCTCATCTCAGTCCCTGGACCGAGACCGGTGGAATAAATAGTATGATTCCTTAAAAATACCGTGCAACTGGCTGTTCAGCCGAAAAACGCCCTCACCTTATAAAAGGTGGGGCGCTTCTCTGACCAGTGATATCTGCAGCATTATTGCTGCGGTTTTTGGACCGGTTTAGCAAACGTATTTCCACTTTGCTTAGTTACACCATCATTCTCGACAGCAAACTCAGCATTGTATTTTTCATTTGGCGTTTTATAGTTTTCTTGAACCTTTGGTTTCTTGGCCACGGAGATCACCTCCCATCAATCCCATTCTTCGAGGGCATATCATTTGCCCCAGTCCGTATTATGGGAAGAGGAAGACAATATTATACACGGGCAAGTGAAATATATATCGATTGCCCCAAAGGCTGACGTCAGCCCGCTAAATGATATCCTCCAGTAAGGATTGCGGTACGGTCTTATAGGTCTTAATGGCCTTACTGAGATCCTTCAGCATTCCTTCGGTACATTTCCCGGTGCCCCGCTTAATCAGTTGGATCTCGACCGTTTTCTTGCCCCACTCCTTATATACCTGCTTCGTCGTGGAGAAATACAAATCGATTTTCCGGCCTTTGATGGCTGAGCCCGTATCCGCTACTACCGCGTATCCGTAGTCCGGTATATAAAGGATGCTGCCGAGCGGCAATACCTTGGGATCCGCAGCAATCGTCGAGAGGGAATTTTTGTCCCTCCGAACCTTGACTCCGGAATAGGTGATGCCGTATTCGGGATGATTAGGCTTTTTACCTGTTGATTCATAACCTGCGGTATACCCAGTTGCTGTTACCTTCAGTGTACGGATAATCTGCTCCGGTTCAGGTGCCATTACCGGGATGGACGCAGGCAGCTTCTCTTTTTTAGCCGAAGATGCTGCGGCAGGTTTTGGTGAGCTGCTGGGACGCGGCGTCTTCACCGTTATAGGCTTGTTCTTCTGAGCTGCTGGAGCTGGTGCCGGCTGCGGCGACGGAAACAGCCATAGCTCACCAGAAGCCGTGATTGCACGGCTTGTGAACGGGTTTTGCTCTTTTTTCCCGGATATCAATGTTCGTGCTGGTATAGTTGAAGTGGTTGCCTGATGGCCGGAATTCATGCCTGCCGCAAGCGCCTTATATTCCTTATTCTCCGATGTCCCGTAAATGCCTAGTAAAGACAGAAACAGCGTTATCGTCACGAAAACACACCAAAGCCTCTGCCATATACCAATTTTGTTCATTTGTTAAACCTCCCCCTACTAGCGAAGGTTTCCCGTTTCCCAAAATTTTATACATGAAGCGTTATTAAAAACACTTCACGGGTATAAGTCAGAGGCTATCTAATGCCGTTCATACTATAGAATTGTTGAGTTTAGATCACACGCGCTGCAATATCAGCAGTTAAGGCTTCAATAACCTCTTGCAGCGGTTTCGCACCGATGTCGCCTTCACCGCGTTTGCGGATCGACACTGTGCCTGCGTTCATTTCGTTCTCGCCGACTATGAACATATACGGAAGCTTCTCCAACTGGGCTTCGCGGATTTTGTAGCCCATCTTCTCGTTGCGAAGATCCGCTTCAACCCGGATACCACTGCGGAGCAGTTTATCAGTAATTTCCTTGGCGTAATCATCGAAGGCCGACGAAACCGGAATTACCTTCACTTGCTGCGGTGACAGCCAGAGCGGCAGAGAACCAGTAAAGTTCTCCAGCAGGAAGGCTACGAATCGCTCCATTGTTCCGAGAATACCGCGGTGCAATACTACAGGACGGTGTTTCTGTCCATCATCGCCTACGTATTCCAGCTCAAAGCGTTCTGGAAGCAGGAAGTCGATTTGTACAGTGGAAAGAGTCTCTTCCTTGCCGAGCGCAGTACGGATCTGAACATCAAGCTTTGGACCGTAGAATGCTGCTTCACCCTCTGCTTCGAAGAACGGCAGACCCGCTTCTTCGGCAACCTCGCGCAGCATCCGCTGTGCAGTCTCCCACATTTCATCATTCTGGAAGTATTTCTCAGTATCCTGCGGATCACGATAGGACAAGCGGAACCGGTAATCGTGTATGCCGAAATCACTGTATACCTGCTTAATCAAATCCAGAACCCGTTTGAACTCGCTTTTGATCTGATCCAGACGGCAGAAGATATGGGAATCATTCAGGGTCATGGAACGGACGCGGTGTAGACCGGTTAATGCACCAGACATTTCATAACGGTGCATGGTACCCAGCTCGGCAATACGGATTGGCAGATCGCGATAGCTGTGCATGCTGCTCTTGTAGATCATCATATGATGCGGACAGTTCATCGGACGAAGCACAAATTCCTCGTTGTCGATGGACATTTTAGGAAACATATCTTCCTGATAGTGCTCCCAGTGTCCGGAAGTTTTGTACAGTTCCACGTTACCGAGTACCGGAGTATATACATGCTGATATCCAAGACTTGCTTCCAGATCAACAATGTACCGCTCCAGAATGCTGCGCAGTTTAGCACCTTTAGGCAGCCAGATCGGCAATCCTTGGCCCACCAATTGGTTAAAAGTAAAGATCTCCAGCTCTTTGCCAAGCTTACGGTGATCGCGTTTCTTCGCTTCTTCGAGGAAATGCAGATATTCGTCAAGCTGTGCTTTTTTGATCCAGGCAGTTCCGTATACGCGCTGAAGCATTTTGTTCTTTGCGTCTCCGCGCCAGTATGCGCCAGCAACATTCATCAGTTTGAAGATTTTGATCTTGGAAGTGGATGGCAGATGCGGACCACGACACAGGTCAAAGAATTCACCCTGCTCATAAATCGAAATCACGCTATCCTCAGGCAAAGCTTCGATTAATTCCAGCTTATACGGATCGCCAAGTTCACCGAAAATGTCCAGAGCTTCCTTGCGGCTAACCTCTTTACGGACGATCGGCAGGTTCTCGGAGACAATGCGCTCCATTTCCTTCTCGATCTTCAGCAGATCCTCGGGATTCAGCGGGTGCTCCAAATCCATATCGTAGTAAAATCCATCCTCAATAACCGGGCCCACGCCAAGCTTAACCTCCTTGGCTCCGAATAATCTTCTAGTAGCCTGTGCCATAAGGTGAGCTGTACTATGACGCATAACCTCCAGGCCTTCAGGAGAGTCCAGGGTTACAATCTCGATCAAGGCGCCTTCCTCAACCGGAGTGGAGAGATCCACCACAACCCCGTTCATTTTTCCCGCTGCGGCATTCTTGCGAAGTCCGCTGCTGATAGAGGCTGCTACATCATCGATGCTGCTGCCCTCCGCGTATTCCCGGACCGATCCGTCCGGAAGCTTGATACTTACTGCCATGTAGAATTCCTCCTCTTATAGTCGCGCTTTATCGTCCAGCGCCGCTTTTTATTTTGCGGAAACGGTAAAATCCACGCATAAAAAACACCCGTCCCGCAAAAGGGACGAGTGATTGCACCCGTGGTTCCACCCAAATTCGATTCCTCCATGTACACCGTAAAGACGCACAGAGACAAAATCCTTCGTCAGCATGAGGATAACGGTCATGAACCGGCGGTTCTTACTGTCCCATAACCTTGGGAGTTCAAAACCGCAGCTACAAAGGGGTAAATCATCACCCGGATACCGGAGGAAATTTCAGCCTATCGTTTCCTCTCTCTGGACGGTCCTAATGTCGATTCATGTCTTTGTCGAAGCTGTTAACGTGAATTACGTGTAATTATAAATCTGTCCTTCGCTTCCGTCAAGTCGTAAGAACATCCATTGGTTAGCGCCAAGCCGCCGCCCACTGTCCCAAGTGTTACCTGGTTTATGCAAATAGATGGTTAATCCTCGCGGCGTTTCCTTTCAGGCAAGCGGCCTGCACGCTTCAATGACTCGCGCAGCAAGTACTCAATATGTCCGTTTACGCTGCGGAATTCCTCACCCGCCCAGCGCTCCAGCGCCTCATGCAGCTCGGGATCAATACGCAGCGGAAAGCTCTTCTTGGCCGCCATGATAAATCATCCTCAGTACAACGAGCCAGCGTTAATGACCGGGCTCGCTCCACGTTCGGATACGATGGCTACCATGAGATTGTTAATCATGGCTGCTTTGCGTTCTTCATCCAGTTCGACCACCCCATCTTCTTTCAGCTTCCGGATAGCCATATCCACCATCCCCACCGCACCTTCAACAATAATCTGGCGTGCGGACAGAATTGCGGAAGCCTGCTGCCGCTGAAGCATGGTGCTGGCGATTTCCGTCGAATAAGCAAGGTGTGTCAGACGGGCCTCAATAACCTCCACCCCCGATAAGGACAGGCGGTCCTGAAGTTCACCGGCCAATTCCTTAGCAATTTCGTCTGCATTCGCCCGCAGGGACATGCCAAGCTCATTGAAGTTGTCGTATGGATATTTACTGGCCACATGACGCAGCGCAGTCTCACTCTGAATCTCCACGAACTCCATGTATTTATCGACATCGAACAGTGCTTTAGCGGAGTTAATCACTTTGAAGACGATCACTGCTGCAATTTCAATCGGATTCCCTTCGACATCATTAACTTTAAGTTTAACACTGTTGAAGTTCCGAACTCTCAGTGAAACGGTTTTGCGTCCACTGAATGGAATAACCGCAAATATTCCGCTTGTTGAGATGGTACCGATATATTTTCCGAAAAAAGTAACAACTACCGATTTGTTGGGCTGCACTACGGTAATACTCGTAAGAAGGACGGATGCTGCCACAAACAGGATCGCTGGAACTGTGACATAATCCTGTACAGCGCCATAAATTCCGCCAGCTACCAGGATGGCAAACAAAGCAAGAACCCAGAAACCGCTGACCGGATGAAGTGTTTTCTCTTTCATCATAAACCCTCCAATAAGATATATATTTGATATGAATATGATATCACTTTTGGATATCATTGTAAATTGGTGAAACATTGAAGAACTCGTGAACATTCGAAAAAAATCACTGCATCTTTCAGGTATTCTTTTATACTAATAACCGTGCGGGAATCACAGATTCCCGAGTTTGAGAGGAGGAAGAAAAGCGATGAGCGTCAAGGAAGAAGTACTGGAATGCATGAAAAGCGCGGGTGTGCCTGTCAGCGCAGGCGAAGTGGAGAAGCTCTCCGGCCTGGACCGCAAAGCCATTGACAAAGCATTCACCGAATTGAAAAAGGAAAATGCTATTGTATCTCCAATCCGCTGCAAGTGGGAACCTGCGAACTAGAAGCGGATTACCTTCAATACGGATTTTGAACAAAATAACAGGCCGGCTCACCCTTTGCTGGGAGAGACCGGCCTGTTTTTCACTCTATGAAGTGTATTAGTTCTGCATAATGAAATCATGGTCAATCTTAACGTCCTTGTCGTCGAACGTCCGCAGGATATCATATCGTGTGTTGCGCTGCGCCGGGATTTTGCCAGCCTCGCGGATAAGCTGCAGGATGGATTCGATGTTAACCTTGTAGGTCGCGCCTGCCGAGGATACAACATTCTCCTCAATCATGGTGCTGCCGAAATCGTTGCATCCGTATTGTAATGAGAGCTTGCCGACCTCAGGTCCCATCGTTACCCAGGAGGACTGGAAGTTCTTGATATTATCCAGAACCAGACGGCTGACCGCAACGGTCTTCAAATATTCCTCTGGTGTCTGTCTGTCCAGTTTCAGATTGGTATTATCCGGCTGGAACGTCCATGAGATAAATGCCAGGAAGCCTTCGGAATCATATTTATTCGCGATGCATTCATCTTGGGCTTCACGTACACGCAGAAGATGCAGCGCTCGCTCTTCCATGCTCTCACCTAACCCGATAACCATGGTAGCGGTTGTGTTCATACCCACTTTATGCGCCATCTGCATAACATCCATCCACTCGCGCCAAGACCCTTTAAGACGGCTGATTTTGCGGCGAGTCCGGTCATCCAAGATTTCAGCGCCCCCACCCGGCAGTGAATCAAGGCCAGCAGCGTGAATCTCACGCATCACTTCCTCCAGGGAAAGGCCGGATACTTCCTTCATCTTCATAATCTCCGCAGGAGAGAAGGAATGCATCGTAATCTCAGGGAAACGCTGTTTGATGCCGCGCAGAATGTCGGTATAATAGCTGAACGGCAGATTCGGGTTCACCCCGCCCTGCATGAGGATTTCTGTACCGTTCACATCAATGGTTTCCTGAATCTTTTGATAAATCGTCTCATCCGGCAGCACATAGCCTTCTTCTGAACCCGGTCTGCGGTAAAAAGCACAGAAACGGCAATATACATCGCATACATTCGTATAATTAATATTCCGGCCGATAACAAAAGTCGCCAGCGGATCGGGATGCCAGCGTTTCATTATAATATTGGCCGCAGCACCCATCTTTTCAATTTCATTGCTCTCGAATAGCCTTACGGTATCTTCAAGTTGCAGGCGGTCGCCCCGCAGCGCTTTATCAAGAATAAGATCAATCGAACTCATCGCTCGCTGCCTCCTCTATGTCCATACTGTGTTTCATCGTAACACAATCTGTTCTTATTTTAAAATAAATTAAGAATTCCCAAGCCTATTACAAGCCCGGGAATTCTCTGAGTGATTCTCATTTGCGATTATTGCTGCGCGATAGCCTCTTCCACTTCAATCCTTGCGGCTTCCAGTGCATTGCCAAGATCGGCAATCAAATCCTTGATATGCTCAATGCCTACTGAGAAGCGCAGCAGTCGGTCATCTACACCCACTGCATCACGGATTTCCAATGGAATATCGGCATGAGTCTGCACAGCAGGATAGGTCATCAGCGATTCCACGCCGCCAAGACTCTCCGCGAACGCAATAAGCCGGATATTCCGGAGTACCGGGTCTACGTACCTGGCATCTTTCACTTTAAAGGAGAAGATCCCTGTGTTTCCTGAGGACTGGCTGTTCTGAATGTCATGGCCGGGGTGATCAGGGAATCCCGGATGGAACACTTCAGCAATCGCCGAATGATCTCTAAGGAACGTTGCGATAGCCAGCGCATTACTCTCATGCCGCTCCATGCGCAGCGCCAGTGTCTTCATCCCTCTCATCAGCTGGTAACTATCTGAAGGGCTAAGCACTGCTCCAATAGAATTATGCAGAATGGCCATCTCCGCCGATAAAGCTTCACCTTTGGTTACGATTAAACCTGCCAGCACATCATTGTGACCACCCAGGTATTTGGTTGCGCTGTGAACGACAATATCAGCTCCAAGCTCCAGCGGCCGCTGGAAGAAAGGGGTCAAAAGCGTGTTGTCCACAATGGTGAGCAGCTCGTGACGGCTGGCCCAGGTACAGACCGCGCGGATATCTGTAATCATCATCAGCGGGTTGGTCGGCGTCTCGATGAAGACCGCCTTGGTATTCGGGCGGCGAACGCTTTCCAGCGCATCCAGATCATTGGTATCTACATAAGAGGCGGTAACTCCGAAGCGCGAAAGTATACGTTCGAGTAGCCGGTATGTACCACCGTATAAATCAAGGGACACAATGAGATGATCCCCCTGGCTGAAGTAGGCGAATACCGTCTGTAGCGCTGCCATCCCTGAGCTGCAGGCAAATCCGGCATCACCAGATTCCAGCTCAGCCGCGGCTGTCTCAAGGATCGTACGCGTAGGATTCTTGGTGCGGATATAATCAAAGCCAGTGCTCTGCCCGAGCCGCGGATGGCGAAAGGCTGTGGATTGATAAATGGGATAATTCACTGCACCGGTAGCCGGATCATCCTGTGAACCGATTTGAGCCAATCTGCTTTCAATCTTCAATTTCTCGTCCATGTTAACCCTCCTGAAATGTGCGGATCGCGTAGTTTCTCTAAATCATGTGACCAATATCGTAAGGAGTCTCCTGATATACATAATAGTTCAGCCAATTGGCAAATAATAGGTTGGCATGAGCACGCCAGACTGCCGGAGGTGTCTTTGAAGGATCATCATTAGGATAGTAATGCTTCGGCAGTGCGATATCCATACCCTTGGCGATATCACGGTCATATTCCCATTTCAGGGAGAATGGATCATATTCAGAATGTCCGGTAACAAATATCTGTCTGCCGTCTTCTGTGGCTACCAGGTACACCCCGGCTTCCTCGGACTCCGCAAGGATACGAAGCTCCGGTGATGCCAGAATATCCTCCCGTGAAACATCGGTGTGCCGGGAATGAGGAACATGGAACACCTCATCAAAGCCGCGCAGCAGCTTAACATTACTGGAGCTTAAAGTATGAGGGAATACGCCGAAACATTTCTCTTCCAGACTGACCTTGCGGACGCCGAAGTGATGATAGAGACCCGCCTGTGCCGCCCAACAAATATGAATAGTTGAAGTCACATGATCCTTGCTCCACTCAAAAATCTCCTTCAGCTCTTCCCAGTAGGTGACATCCTCAAACTCCATCTGTTCCACGGGTGCACCGGTAACAATCAGCCCATCCAGACGGCGGTCCCTGATTTCATCGAAGGTTTTATAGAAGCTTTTCAGATGCTCCGCCGAGGTATTCTTGGAGGTGTGGGAAGAAGGATGGAGCAGCACCACATCCACCTGAATCAGCGAGTTCCCGATTAAGCGCAGCAGCTGCGTCTCCGTCGTCTCTTTCGTAGGCATCAAATTAAGAATCGCAATGCGCAGCGGACGAATGTCCTGATGGTACGCTCTGCTTTCATCCATCACAAAAATATTTTCTCCGGACAATATTTCTTTTGCCGGCAAGCTGTCGGGAATTTTAATCGGCACTGATACTCCACTCCTTCTTGGGATGTTTAATCGTACACTTTCACTTCCTGAATACTCAAAAAGACCCTTCCCGGTAACGAGAAAGGTCATATTGTACTGTCATATGCGCCTCTCTCATCTGCCAGAAAATCCCAGTCTGACGATTCACGTCAAACAAGGTTCCGCAAGAATTAGCACCGTGCGTTCACACGCCGGTTGCCGGGTTTCATCGGGCTAGTCCCTCCACCTGCTCTTGATAAGATTTAGCTTTATTTAATTGATTTTTCTTTAAAAATTACTTTAAATCATGAACCTAACTTTCGTCAAGTCCATACAATGATCTCGAGCCCTGAAAATGAAAAGAATTTGTCTTGAAAGGTGCATAACCCGGCGTTATACTAGACAAGTGTTTGCATACCTGAATAAACCAAAAGAGGTGAGATGAAGAATGGAAGGCGACCCGAGCTCGCATATAAGTGCCAAGAACGATCAACCGCATAGGATTAACATCAGCTTGCCGGCGGCCGGAATAACATTTCTTCATGCCCCTCAAAGTTTATTCTGCCCTGTCTCTCTTTAGTGACCCGGCCAAGCTGATTTTTTTCTGTGCTTTTATTAGCACTCCCTGGTAAAGACTAGGGACAGAAGGAGTGAAATCAGATGAAAATCCGGCTGGTTAACGCGGGAGTTTTTACACAAATTGATGACATTGAACAAACCCTGACCGCCCCGGCGGAAGGGTTCTATTGGATTGACGCCGATGTGGAGGATCTGGAATCCATTCAGCCCTTATTTAATCTTCATGATCTGGCCGTAGAGGACTGTCTAAGTGAAGAGGATCAGCGTCCAAAGATTGAGATTTATGAAAGCCATTATTTTATTGTGGTCAACAGCATCCGTTTTGACGATGAAGAAATTTTCCTTCGCGCGCTAAACGTCTTTCTTGGAAGACATTACATTATAACTGTAACCAAGCAGAAGATTCATGAACTACGCGTCCTGAAGCCAATGCTCTGGGAACAGGAGGTCAGTGAGCCTGACCGGTTCCTGTATCTGCTGATTGACCTTGTTGTCGATAACTTTTTCTCCGTCGGTGACCGGATTGAAGCCCGAATCGAGAAGCTCGAAGAAGATCTGCTCATGCACACCAAGAAATCACATCTCAGTGAAATCATCGGTCTGCGAAGTGAAATTCTGTGGCTGAAGAAGATGCTTGGGCCGCAGAAGGAAGTTATCAATACACTGAATAAAAAGGATCTTCGCCTCATCGACGATCAGCTGCAGAAATATTTCAGCGACATCTACGAGAATGCGGTCAAGATTTCTGAAACGTTTGAGACCTATCGCGATCTTATGGGAAACTTACGAGAGGCATACCAGTCCAGTATCGCCAACCGTGCCAATGAGATCATGAGAGTGTTTACGGCGATTACGACCATATTCATGCCGCTGACCGTCATTACAGGTATTTATGGCATGAACTTTGACAATATTCCCGAGACACATTCCCAATATGGATACTATGGCGTAATCGGCGTGATGGTAACGCTGGGCTGCGGAATGATGTATATATTCAAAAAGAAAGACTGGCTATGAACGGAGATATAGAACGATCCCTTATAAAAAGACGAAGGCGCCCGGTGCAGACTGCTGGGAAGACCTTCGTCTTTTTCGCATTTATCTATCCGCCCTGCCGCTCAAGATGCTAAGAGCTTGAGGCTATGTCCAAAGCTTCCGTATGGCTACGCCGGTAACGGATCCGGATCAGGCGCAGGCGCTCATAATAGAAATCAAGTCCTCCTGGAGCGGAGAAATCTTCTCCATACACTTTGAACAGCACAGGTTTCAAAAAAGTATCCCCTAGCTCCGTATATGCATTCCACACCTTATCCTTTTCACTCTGCGGCATTCCGGCAAGCTCATGGGATATCAGCTTCTCGGCGGTATAGCCTTCTCGCTCCAACTCCTCGACGGCTTCCAGCAGGTCGCGGCGGCTTACGCCACATTCTTCCTTGAGCTGCTCCATATTGAGACCCCGTTCGATGCCCTGCAGGAGTAGTCGCCGGAGCCGCAACCGTTCCAGCTGTTTCTTATATTTCAGCTCCTTCTGCCGGTACATCCAGGAGACGAAGGCTTCCTCATCCACCTCTTTATATACCCAGCCTAGCGGGAAACCATGCTCTCTTGGAGCTTCGGCGGTAATCGCCAGCCAATCGGCTCCGAACTGGGACGCTTTGCTTTCACCAACCCCAGGGATCTGAAGCAGCTCCTCCGGGGTCTTTGGTACAAATGCGCTGATCAGCTTCAACAACCGGTTGCTGGCCAGGATGTATGGTGCCTTCCGTTCACTGGATGCCCTGCCCCGCCGCCAGGCGCACAGCTCCTCATATACCTTCTCATTGCTGTGTTGTTCACTGTAATACTGCAGCTTCATATGCTCTATGTTCCGGCTGGGAAGACTGTCTTCTTCATGAAAAGTGCCGTCAAGCAATGGGCGGTAGCCCTCTCCCATCTTAACTGCAAGCTCATGCCGGTACACACAGATCATTTCACTCCAGGAGCCCCCTTCGTACCAGATGCTTCCCCGGCTCTCTCCGCTATCCCCGGTATCCGGAAAATCTCTCCAGCCCAGACTCCATACTTCATCTTCCTCGCCGATCCACAGCTGCGCGAACACCTCCTCATCTCTTCCAGCATTCTTCGACAAGCGGTTCATAAATACAATTTGCATATAACGATCCCTGCCTTCTATGGTCTTACAGTATAACTTCCGGATTTTTCGCACATAAAAAAAAGCACCCCTTTCACGTGAAACGCGAAAGAGGTGCTTCCTCAACAAACCGTTATACTGTTAAACCCTACAATACCATATATTACCGAACAGTCAATCCCTTTTAGACTATTTCGGACAAAGCCAGCTTGGCCAATCCTAGAGCTCCAGCAAGTCCCGCATTATCCCCGAGCTGAGGTGGAACCACATAGCTGTCAATATCAATATTCAGTGATGAATGCTGTACATAACCCTGAAGCAATTCCTGCAGCTTCTTGCGGATCAGCGGGAACAGATGGCTCTGTTTCATTACACCACCGCCCATGACGATCTTCTGCGGGGACAGGATCAGAACATAATTCATAAGCGCATGCGCCAGGTAGTGGGCTTCGATCTCCCAGGCCGGATGATCCGCTGGCAATTCGGCTGCCGGCTTGCCGAAACGTCCGCCGATGGCCGGACCTGCGGCAAGACCTTCCAGACAATCTCCGTGATATGGACAGAAGCCCTCATAAGCATCTTCCGGATGACGCCGTACCAGGATATGGCCCATCTCTGGGTGCGACAATCCATGGATCAGCTTCCCGCCTACTACAGCTCCTGCTCCGATTCCCGTGCCAACCGTAATATACAGACAGCTGTCTAAGCCTTGTGCAGCTCCCCATGTGTATTCTCCAAGGGCAGCTCCGTTCACGTCGGTATCAAAGCCGATGGGCACATTAAAATGTTCGGACATGGTACCAACTAGATTATATTGACCCCAATAGGGTTTCGGTGTTGTAGTGATATACCCGTAGGTTGGACTGCCCGGAACCGGATCGATAGGTCCAAAGGAACCGATTCCAATCGCTTCCAGATCCTTGCCCTTAAAATAATCCAAAACCTGTCCCATGGTTTCTTCCGGAGTTGTTGTCGGAAAGCTGATACGGTCTATGATGGTTCCGTCCTCTGTCCCGATTCCGCAGACAAATTTGGTTCCGCCGGCTTCAATTGCTCCAAGTAGTTTCATATACAAGTCATCCCTCCCGTATGTAGACGGGAAAGGTCGTTTCCCGCGATAGTAACCCATTTTACAATAGCATTTTTCCACGCGTCAGACTATTGTAACTTCCTCCGAAATACAGCTTCTCCCGACACATGTATTTCTTCCGAATCAAATGGCTCTCCCGTTCCGGTAAAGCCGGCAGGCTTCTACAAAACGGTATGCAGATGGAGCATGGGAAGCCAGATGGGCATGAAAATAAGCACCCAGCAGCTGTCCCTGCATGTAGCCTTCAGGCTCCTTGCCGCTTCTGCCTTGGCTTATATAGGCGAAGCTACGGGGTAATTTTTCCTCATAATGCATAACGGAATAATGAAACTCATGGCCGCGAAGCCGTTCCCCTTTGCGGAGCAACAGGCAGTCCTCCATGGCTGTGACTTCACGGTATCCAAGCGCAGCCCGACGCTGCTGCATGACAGCATGCGCCGGAATCAGACCGGCCATGTTATATGTGAGTCCATTTCTGTCGGTAAGTGTGCGGGCAAGCACCATATAGCCCCCACACTCCGCATAGATCGGCATGCCTTTATCCGCTGCTGTCTGCAATCCCTGCATAAAAACTGTATTTTCCGAGAGGGTTGCAGCGAATTCTTCCGGGAACCCTCCGCCCAAGTATAGGCCGTCGGTTTCTTCAGGCACACCATCACCGTTGAGAGGACTAAACTCTATAATCCGCGCTCCCGCCCGAACCAGTTGCTCCAGATTATCTTCATAATAGAAATTAAAGGCGGCATCACGGGCTACGGCAATCACAGGCGCAGCGGCAATATCAGGGGCAAGAATCGCTGGAGCATTCAATGCGGGAGGGGAAAGGGGCAGTTGCTCACTAGGAACTTCCTTAGTTCCAGGCCCGAAGTCAACTCCCGCGTAAGGAGACTTCATCGCCGGAGCAGAGCGGGCTATCTCAAGCAAAAGCTCCAGATCCGTGCCTTCAGCAAGACGCTCTGCGGCAAGCTCAAATAACGGTTCTAGCTCTCCGCGCTCAACTGCCGGAAGAAGACCCAGATGGCGTTCAGGAATATTCAGTTCAGATTCACGGCGCAGCCAACCAATGACAGGAACACCACAGGCAGACTCGATAGCTTGCTTCACCGTCTTGTAATGACTGCTACTTCCGCAGCGGTTAACAAATACGGCAGCAATATGAACACCGGGTTCAAGCTGCTGAAAACCGAGGACAATGGCTGCGGCGCTGCGGCCCATGCTACGAACGTCAACGACGAGAAGTACAGGACTACCTGTCGCGATGGCAATTTCGGCGGTAGAACCGAGCAATCCTTCTGCCTCCTTGCCGTCATACAAACCCATGACCCCTTCAATGATGGATATATCGGCAGATTCCGAATGCCGCAAAAAGCTCATCTGCATGTACGGAATATCCGTCATCCAGGAATCCAAATTGTATGAGGTACGGCCTGTTGCAGCAGCATGGTAAGCCGGATCAATATAATCCGGGCCGCATTTAAAGCCTTGGACTTGCAGCCCCCTCTTCGCAAAAGCCCTCATCAGGCCGAGTGTTACTGTGGTTTTTCCTGATCCGCTGCCTGTTCCGGCTATAATCAGGCGGCTTCTTCGCTGCTCATTGTTCATCGTTCTTGCTCCATTCCTCAGATGGAATTCGCGCTATAGAAAGGGTTACATTTCCACTCTTTCTCTTAGGTAGCAGCCATTCTTTCGCTCCGGAGAACAGTAGCGCCGCCGGTTCACACACTCCATAGGCTCCAGTGACTCTGAACACGGTCTCTGAGGGCTGTGGAACAGGTATAGTATTCAGCTGTTCCGCAGTATACACTGTCAGTTCCCAGCCGTGATTGCGGCATAAGGCCAGCAACCCCTGCTCATCTGCCTTGAGGTTAATAGTGGCAACGCCGAGGACACTTTCCAGTGCGAGATTAAGCTCGCTAAAAGTGTCCTCAAGGACGGCTTCCAATTCCTCAAGTGTTGTCCCCCGGTTGCACCCTATTCCCAGCACCAGACTTTTGGGCCGGTAAAGAACACCGTTTGTTAATAATCTGTCGTACTCTTTCTCCTCTAAAATCCGGTCGGTTACAAGAATTACTGCATGCAGCGGAATGCCTGCCGTTTCTTCAGCATGATTGTACAGCTTCACGTGCTCCGGCAGAGCAGAACCAGAGGGCAGCCAGTTTCTCTCCCCGCACTCCTGGATAAAAGCGACTTCTTCCCCGTTCACTATTGCAGAGCTCACCAACTTCATATGTTTATAGCTTTCAGCCGTCCAACCGAACTCCTGTCCAAGCAAATCGGCGGCAATCGTCCCTTGCACATCGGATGCTGTGGTGATCACCGGACGGCTGTTCAAGATTTCCGCGACACGCAGGGTCAGTGTATTCGCTCCGCCTAAATGTCCGGACAACACACTGATGGCATGCTCCCCGCGCTCATCAACGGCCACAATAGCGGGATCTGTACGTTTATCCTGGAGCAGCGGAGCAATAAGCCGAACCACCGCACCGAGCGAAAAGAACAGAATCAGTCCTTCATAACGGCTGAACAAAGCAGGCAGAAGTTCTTTAACTGGGCCGGAGAAGAAATGCCTGCCCTCCTCCTCACACAAACCGTCAGTGTATTTTGATAATAAGTAGAGATCCGTATGTTCCAGATGCTCCCCCAGACGTAAAGCTTGTGTTATGCCATTTCTGGTAATCGCGACGGCGGCATACTTCTTAGTCACGGTGATCGGTCCCTTCCAGGCTGCGGCTACCGCTCCCCTCCTCAACATTCATATCGGTTCCTTCCCGGCAGCCATGCGTAAAAGCTTTATCATAGAGCTTCGAGCGGTGGCTATCACGGTCAACCAGTGACGGATCAAGCGCCCAGCCAGCCAGTATCATCGCATGCATGGTAATCCCCGCAGACTTCAGATCATCTTCCAGCTTCTGTACCGTAGTCCGTATAATCTGCTGATCCGGCCAGGTAGCCCGTTTCACAACTGCGACCGGCGTATCCGGGCTCCAGCCTGCCGCAAGAAACTCGTCCGTGACATGACCAGCCAGCGAAGCGCTGAGAAAAAGTGCCACCGTGCAATGATGGGACGCCAAGTGGCGCAGCTGCTCGCGCTCCGGGACGGGAGTGCGTCCTTCGGCGCGGGTCAGAATAACGGTCTGGGTCAAATCAGGTACGGTCAGTTCCGCGCCAAGCGCAGCCGCCGAGGCGAATACAGAGCTGACACCCGGCACGATTTCATAGCTGATACCCGAAAGCTTCAACAAAGCCATCTGCTCCAGAATAGCCCCGTACATCGCGGGATCACCTGTATGGACGCGGGCCACGCTTTGGCCGGACCGGACAGCTGTGGCCATAATTTCTACCTGGCTCTCCAGATCCATTCCTGAGCTTTGTAGTACCTCCGCTCCGGGCTTGGCACTACGGATCAATTCCTCATTAACGAGAGAATCGGCGTACAATACAACATCTGCTGAACGCAGAATACGGCTTCCTTTTACCGTGATTAATTCCGGGTCACCAGGGCCTGCACCGACGATATAGACTTTCGCTTCCAGCTGCGCCGTCATTTGCTCACCACCATCAGACTTAAATATTCCAGGTCGGTCCCGCGCAGGCTGCGGGCATCCCGCCATACTTTTTCAGAAGATGAGGTCACTTTGGTGACGATAGAGGCTTGCCCGCTGAACTCCAGCTCGTCCAGTACGTCCAGCACAATATCCAGTACCTTAGCCACTTTTAGAAAAACAACCGTATCATGATTAAGCACCGCCGCCTTTAAGACCTCGCGGTCATCCGTAGCCGGGATAATTCCCACATGCTGGTTGCCATCCGCCAGAGGTGTCTCCAGTGCAGCAGCTGCGCCAAGTACAGAAGAAATACCGGGAACGGATATAATCTCAATATCCGGGTTCATTTCACGCATGAGCCGGGCAAGATGAATAAAAGTGCTGTACAAATTGGGATCGCCTTCCGTTACGAATGCAACATCCCTGCCCTCGTTCAGGTGAATAGCGCACAGTTCCACAGTCGTTCTCCAGCCATTCTCCAGAAGCTGAGGGTCCCGGGTCATTGGAAATACCAGATCCAGAAGTATTTTCTCATCGGCTTTCACATACCGCTCTACAATTTCATGCGCGTAGGATTTCGCGCCTTTGCGGGCAGCCGGATAAGCAATAACAGGACATTCCTGAAGCAGGCGGCAGGCTTTTACCGTGATCAGCTCCGGGTCACCCGGCCCGACACCCACACCATACAAGGTGCCTGTCTTCATGTGTGGTTTTCCTTCAGCAGTTGCGTCTTGCCCCGCCTGCCTGTACCGATGATCCTCTAATTTCAGTTGCTGATTCATAGTTTAAGTTCCCCCTGCTGTCCATCAAACTCTATTGGATTGTCATCTGTTGATCTGCCTGTAACGATATATACGGGATTCATCCCTTCAAAGCGGGTCATTCCAAGAATCGGTCTGCCGCGTGATGCCTGAAGCATAGTTACATCAACGTCAAGCCCTGACTGGCGAAGCCCCTCCATTCCTCCATGCAGCGTCTCAATCGTAATGGCGCCGATCACGATGCGTCCTCCCGGACGCAGGCGGGCGGCGCATCGCTTCAGCAATACGGACAGCTCCCCGCCGCTGCCGCCGATAAACACCGCATCGGGATCGGGAAGCTGCTCAAGCCCTTCCGGTGCCTTGGCATGCAGAATCTTGTAATCGGCGCGGAATTTGCGGCGGTTCGCTTCCATGTTACTCAGGTTCTCTTCGCTTTTCTCAATGGCATAGACCCTTCCACACCGGGCCAAGCGAGCACATTCCGCCGCCACCGCACCTGAGCCGGAGCCAATATCCCACACCACGGAATCCTCTGCCAGATTTAATTCCGACAGGACAAAAGCGCGTACCTCGCGTTTGGTGATCAGCCCCTTATCCGGCCGCCGCTGCATAAATTCTTCATCAGGGTAGGCGAACCCGCGGCGCTTCCCTCTTTCAGGCTTAAGTCGCATGATGATGACATTAAGCAGCGCAAACTCTCCGTGCTCCATGTCCGCAAGCTCCCAGAAGCGGCAGACCTCCTCCGGGCCACCCAGCCGTTCGCAAACAAAAATCTCATATTCCGTAATGCCGAAGTCCTGGAGATAGGCTGCGATGGCCTGCGGCGTATTCTTGTCGTCCGTTAAAAGTGCAACCTTACTCCTGCCGTCGATCCGCTGTGCCAGTCCGGCCAGCGGACGGCCGTGCAGGCTTACCAGCTCCGCATCATGCCAGCTGTCACCCAGACGTGCAAAAGCCAGCTGCACGCTGCTGTAATGAGGAATAACCTCAACCCGCCCCGCTCCAAACCGCTTGACCAGGTATCCGGCAATGCCGAAGAATAGCGGATCGCCCGAAGCCAATACGACGGCTCTGCGATGAGTCGCTACATCCGCCAGCTTGTCGGCAAAAGCTGCTAAGCCACCTTTCATGACAATCTTATCCCCTGTATATCCGCTGAAGAAGGCCAACTGCCGTTCTCCGCCTAGCAAGACATCGCTGTGCCCGATTCTTCGCAGACTTTCCGGCGACAGTCCTCCGGCTCCGTCCTCTCCGATCCCGATAATTACAATTGGATTATCCACTCACTTCCGCCCTTCCCAGCACTCTGCCTTTCATTGTGGTCAATATCATTTCTACCGTCATGCCTCCTCCCACATGATCCACGCAGTGGCGGCAGGCATACAGGCAGAGCAGCTCAAAAAACTCATCACAGCCTGCCTCTGTCATAAGATCCACCACCTGCGAAGCCGTGTTCGCGGCGCCCACAGCTTCAGCCAGTTCCTCGCCAGCACCCGCTTCCCGGGACAGTCTGGATAGAAACTGAAAGTCCACCGGCGCATTTTTGGAATGAATGAGCATGGCACCCTGGGCCACCTTCGAATATTTCCCAGCCATTCCAACCAGCGTAACCTTATGTATACCGAACGCCTTGGCATGCTCCAGAGAGAACCCGACATATTCACCCATCTGGACAAAAGCCTCCTCTGGAAGCTCCCTGAGCATAGCCATCGCGTATTTCTCGCTGCTGCCGCCTGTTGTGAACACAAGTTGTGTATTGCCGGAAGCAGCAGCAACGGAAATTGCCTGGCGCACGCTGGCTTTGTAGGCCTCCGTTGAGAACGGAGTCACTACACCGCGTGTTCCAAGTATAGAAATTCCCCCGATAATGCCGAGACGAGGGTTAAGCGTCTTCAGTGCAATGGTCTCACCCTCCGGCACGCTGATCACAACCTTGACTCCGCGTGCTGCACCATGCTCCGTCAGCACCTCTAATACGGCCTCCTGAATCATTGTTCGCGGAACAGGGTTAATGGCTGCCGCACCTACCGACATGGGTAGACCGGGTTTGGTTACCCGCCCTACACCGATGCCACCGTCAATTTCTACTCCCCCGCTACGGCTCCAACAGACTGTCGCTTCGATCCGCGCCTTGTGTGTGGCATCCGGGTCATCTCCGGCATCCTTAATCGTTGCACAGGTAGCTGATTCCGCGCCTTCCAGCCACCCTCCGGCCAGCTCAAAGGTGTGGGAGAATCCGGCGGGAAGCTGCAAGGTTACATGCTTGTGAAGCTCACCCGTCAGGAGCAGCAGCACTGCCCCTTTTGCCGCCGCAGCAGCACAGGCACCTGTCGTGTAACCCCGGCGTAAAGGAGCTTCGGTCTCCAATGCCGAATTTTCAAGGTCTGCACTGCCATTCCCGTCCTGTTCCGTTGTATCTGCCGACATACGCAGCCTCCTTATCCGGATAATTATTCGCCGCTATTTGCGGACAGCAAGCAGACTTAAGGCATTCACGGCAGCAACCACTACCGTACTTCCGCCTTTGCGCCCGATATTTGTGATATAAGGGATATCCAGCTTGCGCAGCTCATCCTTGGACTCTGCGGCGGATACGAAACCCACCGGCATACCAATAACGAGTCCAGGCGCTGCCGCACCTTCCTTGACCAGCCGGATGAGCTCCAGCAGCGCAGTTGGGGCATTGCCGATAACGTAGATGCCGCCCGGTGCTTCCGCGCAGGCTTTACGCATGGCAATAATAGCCCGCGTTGTTTCCAGCTTCTTCGCTTCCTCCACGACTTCTGGATCAGAGATATGTACCCGCACCTCTCCGCCAAAACGCTGAATCCGCTCTTTGGCGATCCCTGCCTCGACCATCCGTACATCGGCAATGATCGGTCGTCCTTGCAGAATAGCTGCTATACCTGACTCGATTGCACGGGGATGAAAAATAAGACTCCGTCCCAGCTCAAAATCGGCAGAAGCATGAATGATCCGCTGCACAATAGGGTACTGCTCTTCGCTGAAAGAATGACTGCCGAGTTCTTCCGTAATCATTGAGAAGCTGAGTCCTTCGATTTCCTGCGGCTGCACGGTCAGCGGCTTAAATTCGGTTCCGAAATCCATGTGTCGCCCTCTTTTCCAGATATATTAAAGTACGGTCTTCAATGCGGTTATTATCTCTCCGGCAGAGTGGTATACGTGGGTGCCCTCTACTTCCGGACGGGTGATCAGAATAACCTGAATCCCCATATCCAGCGCCGGGAGGAGCTTCTCATCCACTGAGCCTTCCGCTCCGCTCTCCTTGGTGATCATAACGGTAGTGCCGTACTGCCGGTATAAAGCTTCATTAAGCTCCCTCGAAAAAGGTCCCTGCATGGCGATAATATCGCGCTGCTCCATGCCCAGGGACAGGCATTTCTCCAGATTCTCCAGACAAGGCAGCAAGCGGACGGACATTCTGATCTCCGGGACTCCCAAAAGCTGCTCTGCAAAAATCTCCAGCGTCTTGCCACCGGTGGTCAGCATGATGGAACCCTTCAGTTCTTTAGCCCTCCGGGCTGCCTCTTCATAGGAATGAACAATCGTCAACAGTGGATGGTTCTCATAGGCAATGCTCGCCCGCTCGTAACGGATATACGGTAGGCCGAGAGCCCCGGCAGTTGCTATGGCAGTGGCATGAGCTTCCTCTGCAAAAGGATGGCTCGCATCAACAACCGCTCGGTAGTTTCCATCCCGCAGCACTTCCGTCATGCCTGCCAGATCCAGCCTGCCGACACGCGTTGCTACACCGGACTCTCTCAGGCGCTGTGCCGCACTTTCAGTAACGACGGATGCAAGCAGCGTCACATCCTGCTGCTGCAATTCAAGCGCCAAGCCCCTTGCATCGCTTGTACCACATAACATCAATATCATGGGAGCTGATGCTCTGAGGAACTGGCAGCCAAAGCGTTCCCCCCAGGGGGTTGCTTCTGCCTCGGCTCCGTCTGTGAACCGTCCATGTGTTCAGCTTCTATCTGATCACGCTGATGATGCCCATGATTATGATTATCGTGCTCGTGATGGTGATGCCCATGATTATGATTATCGTGCTCGTGATGGTGATGCACATGACTATGACTGTCATGATCATGCCCGTGATCATCATCCCCGTGATGGTGGTGATGATGGTGTCCGGCTGCATCTTGGCGATACTTGCAGCTGTCACAGTTAGCAAAAGATTGACCTGCCAGCGTCTCTTCGATCCGCTCGATCATCATATCTCCCAGCAGCGGGTGGAAGCCCAGATGACTGCCAATTGCCACCTCCACCTCCCGGTGGGCTGCTGCGAACTGGGATACCATTTCAGCGAACTGCTTGATTAGCACACCCGTAAACAGAAGATAGGGCAATACTATAATTTTGCGTGCCCCTAAAGAGAGACACCGCTCCAGTCCTTCTGTCAAAGATGGCTTAGCGATAGCGATGAAGCAGCTCTCCACGCTTTTATAAGGCGTTCTCTCCCAGAGAAGCCGGGTCATTTTGCAGAAATCGCTGTTCGCTGATGGATCACTGCCTCCGCGCCCCATAACAAGCACAATCGTATCTTTATCATCAATTCGGGATTGTCTGGCTTTAGCATCCGGGAGGTCAGGCTGGGTCAGCGGCACTGCCTCCGCAATGCGGTCGATCAGAATATCCACTGCTTTCTCATGAACTCCGATTGGGTTTCCGTAGATAAATTCAACCCACGGATACTTTTGTTTGGCACGGTCGATGGCACTTGGGATATCCAGCTTGGAGTGACCCGCGGCAAACAGGATAATCGGCACCACATACACCTTAGTCGCTCCTCCGTTAACGCAATTCGCAATGCCTTCTGCCATGGATGGCTGCGCCAGCTCGATAAAGCAGGTTTCAAACTTAATCTCAGGTTTGCGTGCTGCAAGCCTGTTCGCGAATTCCCTGAGCTGATCATTACCTTCCTGTACTCTGCTGCCATGTCCCACAAGCAATACGGTTTTCATTGTCTTTCCTCCTGCTGCCTGGTCATTGCTGTTTCTATGCCATATACCGCTATTCGCACCGCCGATCCGTTCAAAAAAGGCGTGAAACCGCTCATTAGCATATCCCTGTTCACGGTAATTCTCTACGATATTCAATACGGCTGTAAGTACCTCATGTTCATTCAGTCCTTGGTGGACAAGAATACCGGGATACGCAAGCTTACCTGTTCGTTTACCGCCTATATAAATCTCAAAACGTCCCTTTGAGAGGATTACACCGATATCCGCCAGCACAGCTCCACCGCAGGCCATTCCGCAGCCATTCACTTGAATGGAGAGCTCCCGCGGTACAGGCAGTCCTTCAAATTTCAATAGGAGACGCTCTGCTGCTCTGAGGCCTTCCTCTTTCTTCAGCTCGCAAAAATCACAGGTACTTACCCGCACAACCTTACCCGGGCGGCAGATACGGACTCCTGAGGCTTCCAGCCTCTCCAGCATTCCTTCGACTCTCGACGCCGTACTCCGAAGCAAATAATGTCCGTTACGCAGGCTTTGGAGCTGTCCGTTTGTACCTGCCCATTCTGCAATCAGCATCAGTTGTTCCCCGCTAAAAGAATGACTCCCCAGCGCAGGCGAAATTTCCACTTCAGCAGGTTCTTCATTTCCCTTAGCCGATCCTGTACTGATAATGGCAGAGGCGGCTAATGACCAAGGCTCCGACGATGTCCGCAGCCGTTCATGCGGCTTTAGAGCTTGGGTCTCTGCGGTTAGATTGTATTTGCGGTCATACCCGCGTGGGGTGACCATAATGCCTTCATATACTGCCGTTGCGGAATTACCTACGACTACAGTGGATAACATTCCGATCTCATGCTCCAGCATATCCTGAAGCGTGGTTACCACCGTATGCTGCCGGTCTCTGTAGGCGCTTTTGACGATACCAACGGGTGTAGAAGGATCACGGTAACGGAGCAATATCCGCCGTGCTTCTTCGATCTGCTGCGTGCGCTTTCCGCTGCGCGGATTATAAAAAGCAACCACGAAATCGGCGGAACCCGCCGCATCAATGCGTGCTGCAATGCTCTCCCACGGTGTCAGATGATCACTTAGACTAATTGTGCAGGCATCATGCATAATAGGTGCACCCAACAGCGAGGAGCAGGACTGGATCGCCGAAATGCCGGGAATCACCTCAACTTCCACACCTTCGTCACGCTTCCATCCGCGTTCAATCAGCACTTCATAGACCAGCCCTGCCATACCGTAGACTCCCGCGTCACCACTGGAGATTACGGCAACAATCTGCCCTGCTTCTGCTCTGCGTACGGCCTCCTGTGCCCGGCTAACCTCTTCAGTCATTCCTGTACCGACAATCTCCTGATGCCGCAAAAGCGGTTGAATCAGCTCAACATACGTGTTGTAGCCGATGACAGCTTCACTCTCGTCCAGCGCCGCCAGCGCCCGGCCGGTAATATGCTCCAGTGCACCAGGGCCAAAACCGATAATCAGCAGTTTTCCTCGTGTGTTCATATTTGTTCCCCTATCGTTTGTTTGCCGTTTCAGGCTATATTTGTCTGTTTATTCACAATGTCTCACTGCATCTCCGCCCAGTAGCACGTTCAACCGCACTTTGAACTCTCCGTTACTGCGTGGTGCAGGGATACCGGCTGTGAGCTGCTGCGGCAGACTTTGCCACAGATCAGCAAGCATCGGCAGCTCAAGCCCTAATGCTCTCAATTCTTCCGGTGAAGCAAAAATATCCTCCGGTGTTCCTGACGCCCGGCAGCTCCCCCGGTCCATTACAATGATCCAATCCGCCCATCGGTAGGCAAGATCCATATCATGGGTAGCCATCACGAGCGTAGTACCCTTCTGGTGTACGGCCTCCAGCCCTTTAAGCAGCAGCGCTTCCGATAAAGGATCCAAATACGAGGTCGGCTCATCGAGCAGGATCATTTCCGGCTCCATCGCCAGAATACCTGCAAGTGCGGTACGCTTCTTTTGCCCCAGGCTAAGCTGATGGATCGGCTGATCTCCGAATTCACTCATGTTAAGCATTTCAAGTGCCGCCGCACATTTCTCGCTAATGCTTGATTCATTCATTCCGGTGCCGCTCAGGCCAAAGGATACATCCTCCAGCGGCGTATTCAGAATGAGCTGCTGCTCCGGGTCCTGAAAGGCGAGACCGATTCTGCTGCGCAGCACAGCCAGCTCTTTTCGGGCATAGGACAGCTCTCTTCCATCCTTGATTACCACACCGTTCTGCGGCCGCAGAATTCCCACCATATGCAGGAACAATGTTGATTTGCCCGATCCGTTATGACCCAATACCGCCGTTTTGCAGCCTTTAGGAATCGATAAGGATAACCGGTCCAACGCAGGGTTCTTGGCATCGGGATATCGAAAAATCACATCTTTTAACTCCAGAATACTGTCCTTAATCATCTTGATCTCCTTGTCACAATCTGTGGCGCCAGATAAATAACTGTACCAACAGAAGCAGTAAAATTCCGCTGTAAGCCTCAATCCTATACCTGCGAGGAACCAGTCGGGCTTTATAAGGAGGCAGGATAATCTCACCCGTAAAACCCCTGGTTTCAAGTCCCTGTGAAAGCCCGTGATACCGGTGCATGGTCTTGGCGAACAAGCCGCCTGCCATTCCCGCCGTTTCCTTTAGCTTCATGGCAAATCCCCGCCTTCCCCCGCGCAGCTTCCGGGCAAGCAGCATTCCATGTGCCGTATCGCTAAGCAGGAACAAAAAACGGTACATGATTAGCATCAGCTCCAATACGATTTGGGGCACACGAAGCCTCCGGAGAACCTGCAAGAGTTCAGCGAAAGGAGTTGTGAAGATAATAAAGAACATACAGGTTAGGCATGCCGCCATCCGCGACAACAGCAGTCCCGCCGTGAACAATCCATCAAAGGATATATAAGCCGCCTGTGCTGTACCCGGAAGGGCAATGGAAATAACAGCTTCACCGGAGGAAGGACTCCCTACTTCAATGAGCAGCGCCGGAAGACTCATACCGTAGAACAATAGTGCTGCCCCGAGCAGCATGCCATAGGCACGTACCGGAATCCTGGCATAACCGACACTCCATACAATCATCCATAAGGCAATGACAAGCTGAAGGGCAGGATGAAGGATGTAGGAGAGCAGGAACATGGATGCTGCGAACATGCTTTTCCACATCGGTGATACCTGCCGGAACCGATTGCTATAGGCTAAAGCGTCAATCCTTCTGATCATGAGATTTCTTTCCGCCATGTCTTCCTCTGAGGAACCCGAGTGTATAGCCGATTACTCCAGCGCCGATGGCCGCCTGCAAAGCGAACAGCATGCTTTCTGTTTCCCCTGGCAGTTCAGCCAAAGGCTTAAACCAGGGTGAATACGAAGGATTAATGTCACTAATTGCACTTTCAGCCGCATCGTCGGCTCCGCCGAATTCACCCTTCACGAAGAGCAGCGGCAATACTACGAGCAGGATCACAGCGAGCAGCATCCATCCGTTTTTCCATTTGGTGCTCATTCCGGTCCCGCCCCTTTCATATTCCGTTTAAGCAGCGACAGCTCACCCGGGCTATAAGCCTTTAACCAGTTCCACAGCAGCACCGTCAGCAGTCCCTCACTGATCGCCAGCGGAATTTGTGTGATGGCAAAAATACCTCCGAACTTCAGAAAAGAAGCCAAGATCCCGCCATTCGCTGCCGGAAAAGCAACTGCGAGCTGGAGTGAAGTAACGACATAGGTCATCATGTCAGCGACGAACGCTGCACTGAATACCGCCCAGCTCTCGCGGCCCGTGAATTTCAATACCAGCTTATATGCTGCATATCCGGCAAAAGGACCTGCCACCGCCATCGAGAACGCGTTCGCTCCAAGTGTCGTAATCCCGCCGTGTGCTAACAGCAGCGCTTGAAACAGAAGCACGATGGAGCCGATAACGCTCATGGGCAGCGGCCCCAGCATCACTGCGCCAAGCCCCGTACCCGTAGGATGGGAGCTGCTGCCGGTGACCGACGGCATTTTCAGCGCTGACAGCACAAAGGTGAACGCGCCCGACAGGCCAAGCAGCAGCTTCAACTCCGGGTTCTCCTGGGTCATTCTTTTCAAGCGAACCATGCCAAGAAAGAACAACGGCAGAAATACCGCCCACCAGAAAGCAGCCCAGCCTACCGGCAGAAAACCTTCCATAATGTGCATGGCTTCAGCGGTTCCCGGCTCATTGAGCGAGAAATATACAGTAAATCCGCCAACCAAGGCAGTAAGCTTCAATATCCTTCGCCTGTTCATTACATCTCCTCCAGCTTTATCATTCGACATCCCGGAAACTGCAAAAAACCCACCCTGTATGGGTGGGAGGTATATGTACTCTTCATCCGCAAAAAAATCCCGGCGTTAAATCTGCCCGCAGGCACCGCCCAAGGAGCTGTAACATCCGAATTCCGCCTGGCTTCCGAATGGTTGCTGCACCTCTTCGCGGAAAGGACAGACTTTCCGCTTCTTTTGCTATGTTCGTACACCACTCCTATCCGCGTAGAGTCCTGGTGTGCGCCAACAAGGTAGGTCTCCTGGCTTGGGATGCTAACGCCCGTTCTTCGTCTTCCCCGGCAAATGCCAAGTGACATGTTGAAGACAAGCTCTCCATTACAGTGGCGGGACCGCTCGGGACTTTCACCCGATTCCCTGTTATCCCTTGGCTCATGCAAGGGCACCTTGTTGTTCGCTATTTTATCCTGTACATCATAGCGGACTTGGCATGGGGTGTCTGTGATAAAAGTGGGAACTGGACCTGTCTCTGGGCACTCCTTAAGCCGGGATGAATATACTGATTTCAAAATCTTAATCATGAAAGGAAAGAGAAATGAATCCACTTTACCCGTATATCGGCAAAGAAGTCCGCTGCGAAGAAGTGCCAATTGCTTTTCCCGTCCAGCATCAACCCGGGCAGCCGGGGCTGGAATATCTGGTTGTTCCGCGCCCCCTTTATGACAACCCTAATTACAGAGGCAGCGGCAAGCTGCTAAACAAGGTTGCAATTATTACCGGCGGTGATAGTGGAATTGGGCGGGCGGTGGCAGTCGCTTTTGCCAAGGAAGGCGCTGATGTAGCCATACCTTATCTCAACGAACACCGTGATGCGGAGGAGACCCGAGAGGCCATTCATAACTTGGGTCGCCGCTGCCTCCTGATTCCGGGGGATCTGAGAAGTAAGGAAGCTTGCTGCCGCGCCGTTCAAATGACAATAGATTGCTACGGTACAATTGATATCCTTGTCAACAACCACGGTATACAATTTGTCCGAAACTCATATCTGGAGATCAGCGATGAACAGCTGTACAACACATTTAATACGAACATTATCTCCTTCTTTCATCTGACGACCGCTGCCCTGCCTCATATGCGCGCAGGTGCAAGCATTGTCAATACAGCTTCTGTCACCGCTTATGTCGGAGAAGAAACACTCATTGATTATTCCGCTTCCAAAGGGGCAATTGTCAGCTTTACCCGCGCTCTGGCGAACAATGTCGTCGGGCAGGGCATCCGGGTGAACGCGGTCGCTCCCGGCCCGATCTGGACACCGCTGAACCCGGCAACACAACCGCCGGAAGCCATCCGCACGTTCGGAACGAATGTACCTATGAAGCGGGCAGGACAGCCCTATGAGCTGGCACCCGTCTACGTTCTACTTGCTTCGGATGACGGATCCTATATCACAGGCCAGACCATCCATGTTAATGGAGGACAAATGGTGGCCACCTGAATTAGCGGAGAAATAAAAAAAGAAGTACTCCTCAGGTCTGTATAACCCGAGGAATACTTCTATACCTATTCTTAACCCAAATCCCCCAGCTCGATCTGTACGATGCCTTCTTCTTCCTGCACCGCGGAGATCAAATACATCAGGCTGCCGAATTCCAGCTCCTTGAATTTACGTGCCGCTGAATCTCTTGGCAATGCCCAGAGGCATTCAGTCAAGGTGCACACAATCGGCACATCGCAGCGGATCGATGCAAGCTCGCGGGATAAATGCAGCATATCGATATCGGCCTCAATCTTGGCTCTTACACCTTTCGGCAGCAGGTGCAGGTTCTCGATGACACCTTCCACGGTGCCGTAATCGGTCAGCAGCTTCAGCGCCGTCTTCTCACCGATCCCGCGGACGCCGGGATAATTGTCACTTGTGTCCCCCATGAACCCTTTCAGGTCGATGACCTGTGCGGGAGTCAGACCCTTGTCCGCTAACAGCTCCGCCGGATCATACACTTTATAGTTGGAACGGCCTTTTTTCATAATAACGACCTTAACGGTATCATTGACGAGCTGCAGCATATCGTGGTCTCCGGTCAGAATATAGACCTCGGACTCTTCACTAAAGCAAGACGCCAGTGTGCCGATGCAATCATCAGCCTCATAACCAACAAGACCCACGTTGGGTATCCCGAGCTCAGCAACGACCTCTTTGACCAGATCGAACTGCGGGATCAATTCCAGCGGAGGCTCAGCACGGTTCGATTTATACCCGTCATATTTCTCGGTGCGGAACGTGCCTTTGCCCATATCCCAGCAGCACACCACATGAGAAGGCTCAAAGGTAGATACTGCGTCGAAAAAATACTGCAAAAATCCATACACCGCATTCGTCGGCAGTCCCGCACTGGTCTTACGGATGTATCCGCCGTAGGCGGTGGCATAATAGGCCCGGAACAGCAGCGCCATTCCGTCCACGATCATAATCCGGCCCGATGTTTCTGCTGCCATGTGCAACCTCTCCCTTAGTTGTGATTGGCCAGGTGCAACTCTCTGCTCCAGGCTCCAGTATACAAATCTTCCTTGAATCCAACAGTAACCTGTCTACCGTCAGTGACTACGGGACGTTTAATCAGCATGCCATGACTTGCCAGCAGCTCCAACTGCTCCTGCTCATTTAGTTCCGGCAGCTTGCTCTTCAGATCCAGAGCCTTATACACTTCGCCTGAGGTATTAAAAAACTTCTTCAGTTCCAGTCCGCTGTCCGCAACCAGCTTGCGCAGCTCTTCCACCGTTGGCGGCTGCTCGGCTATATTCTGCTGCTCAAGCTCATGCCCTTGGCTTTCAAGCCATTTCACGGCGCTGCGGCAGGTGCTGCATTTAGGATAAAGATATATTTTAAGTGTGGTCATAGTCTCTCCTTACTTAGTCGTGATACCGGCCGCTTCACCGGCGAATTATTCTTCCGATCGCTGTTATCCTCAGATTTCCTGATTTTAACCGCTCTCCGCGGTAGAAATCCGAGGATGGCTTATGCTTCCGATGCGAGCTTTCCTACGGAAAGCTTTCGGGCGAACGCTACGCTTCTCCAGTTCCAAAATTCCTCTTCGTTGTTTCATCGCCGTATTAAATAATAGCCTATTCCCGCTCTGTGTTGCGGGAAAGTAAGGCCTCCAGCGCTGCCATGTCGGGCGGCAGCGGGGCTTCGAAAGTGATCTCACGCTGCAGAATAGGGTGCTTCAGCGTCAGGCGCACGGCGTGCAATGCCTGGCGCGGGATGGCTGCGTCAAGGGCGGCTACGTTTTCCAGCTGGTGAGTTTCCGCTTCGGACAAATCCCCCCGGCCATAAAGCTCGTGGCGGTACATGCCATCTCCAATCAGCGGGCAGCCGATAGAGGTCATGTGAACGCGGATTTGATGTGTCCGGCCGCTCTCTAGCTTCAGCTCAACACGAGCTCCGTAAGCACCGAATTCTTCTTTGACCATATATCGAGTGAGTGAGGGATAGCCGCTTGGTGTTACGATGCGCCGATGCGGTTCTTCCGGGTCACGGTCAATCGGGCCGTCTATATCTCCAGAAGGGCTCGCGGGTACCCCGTGAACAAAGGCGGTGTAACGCTTATCTACAGTTCCGGCAATCATCTGCTCCGAGATGTGCTGATGAATATACGGATTCTTCGCAATCACTAATACGCCGGAAGTCTCCTGGTCCAGCCGGTGGACAGGGCGAAAGCGGTACTGTTTATTCTGCTGCTCCCAGTAATGAACGACCCCATTGGCAAGCGTGCCGGTATAATGTCCATGAGTGGGATGAACAATGATCCCTGCCGCTTTATTGACGACGAGCAAATGCTCATCTTCATAGAGGATTTCAATGGGAACCGGCTCAGGCAAAATATCTGCCGACGTCTCAATCTCCATACGGATCTGGACAGTATCTCCGGCGCGGACCCGTACACTGATATAGACCCGTTCACCATTCAGCGTAATTCCCTGCTCCGTCATTTTTATGCGGGACAGTAATTTGCGCGAAACGTCCATCCGCTTCTGCAGGATCGTCTTCAGAATCCAGTCGTCTTCTTCAGGCGGTACAATATAAGTAATGGGTGCATAGTAACTGCTCATCTCAGTTGCGGAACACCTTTTTGCTTCGTACATACTCTACGTCAGCAATTCCTTCGCGTGTATTGACTGCCCGGGCAAGGGCGAAGAAATAATCCGAAAGCCGGTTCAGATACACTACGGCCTCCCAGTTAATATCCGCACTACGCGAGAGTGTCACCGCGCGCCGCTCTGCGCGGCGGCAGACGGTGCGGCAGACATGTACCACTGAAGCAAGCTGACTGCCTCCCGGCAGGATAAAGCGCTCAAGCTTGGGATTTCCCTCCTGAAGACTGTCAATCCAGCCCTCCAGTCTCTCTGCCATTTCCGCTTTTACTTTATATTTGCTTTCACTGAGCTTCACAAATGCCAGGTCCGATCCGCAGTCGAACAGCTCATGCTGAATTTCCAGCAGCTGTTCACGCACATCCGCAAATTTGTCGTCATCCATTAGGCTATGGGCCTGCCCTACAAAGCTATTCAGTTCGTCGATTGTGCCATATGCCTCAACCCGTACATCATCCTTGCTTACCCGGCCGCCAATAACCGAGGTCTCCCCTTTATCACCTGTTCGTGTGTAGATCGCCATAGGTTCATCCTCCTGTGTATGAAAGTCTGGGCCTTATTCCATCATGGCCTTAATCGCCGCAGCGCTATGTTCCAGGCTGTCTGTGGATACAGCCACCGTGACAAATAAATCGTCAGGTGCGAATCCTGCGTCCTTGAACATTTTCAGCTTCGAGGCGGGTATGGCATAAAGATGCTTCTCCTGCCGCAGTTCTTCTTCACCCTCTACGCTAACTCCGCCTTCAAAGACGCCTTCCGGGAATTCTTCTGCGGAGAAATAATCATCGAGCGGCAAGTTCGCGCCACTTTTCCCGAAATTCATTACATCTTCTTTGTTTAAAATCATAATGTCGTTCATACCCGCAGCGTACTCCACAACTAACTTCGTATTGTTGTACATGGCGCTCTCGATAAATTCCACTTTCAAATCAGGGCCCAGCTTGTCCTTCAGTTGCTTCCCCAGCGTCTCCCCAATGGTTCCCGGGCTTCCCGCTTGGTCCATCATAAAGATCGTTACCGTATTCTTGTCATTGCCTCCGCTGCAGCCGGACAGCACCGCCACCAGCACCAGTAGCAGGGCAATACTCATTCCTTTCAACTTTCCGCTCAAACAGACTTCCCCCTTAAAAAATCACATAATAATAATGTACCATACTCGACTCTGTTTGTAAGGCAGTCTCTTCTTTCCAGCTTATATGTCCATACAAAAAAACCGGCTGAGTTGAGCTCAACCGGGTGTGAATTTACTTATTTATGTACGTACCTCTATACAATACGGGTATTGCCGCTGCTACAAGGATCATCCCCATAAAGGCTGGCGCGGAATGACCAACCGATACATAGATTTGACCTCCGATAATAGGCCCTATGATTCTTGCTAATGCCTGAATAGATTGGCTGCCTCCTTGAATCCTTCCTTGCTCACTGGAATCCGCAGACTTGGAGAGCATGCCATTAAATGAGGGTCCGAAGATCGAATCACCAAAACCAAAGATAAACATTCCGGCGATAACCAGAGGATAGAAAGAGAATAAAGCAGATAGCGCAATAAGAGTGTACCCTATAATCTCCGAAGCCATTCCAAGAATCGCTATCTGTGCATCACTCAGTTTCTTAAGTAGCTTGGGCATGATGAAGCCTTGGGAGATGATATCTTGGACGCCCATGATTGAGAACATAAGTCCGATTAGTGCCGGCGCCCACTTAAACGTATCTACTGTAAATTGTGAAAAAACCGCCTGTAAAGATCCGTTAGGTATCCAAAGCAGGAACGCCGAGACCAGCAGTCTCTTTAACTTTTTCACGGAGAGTACGTTTACAAGCTGTATGAATGGATTCAGTCTTACTAGGGTAATCTTCTTCAGTCTATGATTCTGATCAAGGCTCTCAGACATAAACAAGAATCCAAAAACAACATTCAATAAAGTTATGGCTGCTGCAACAAACATGGGTACTGAATAACCAAACTTGGCTAGTAATCCACCCATAGTTGGTCCAATGGCGGAGCCTACACCTGCAACCGCACTCATCCACCCAAAGTATTTGGTGCGCTGCTGGCTAGGAGTGATGTCTGCAAAATAGGCGAAGAGGGTGCTGATGACCCCGCCTGCTATCCCCTCTATGATGCGCCCGGCAAACAGTACCCATAGCGCTCCTCCGATACCGAAAACGATGTACCCGATTGCGGAACCCAAAAGGCACATTAAGAGCAACGGACGACGGCCATATCTGTCACTCAAAGCTCCAAGCCCGGGAGCCGCAAAAAACACGCAGAATGCATAAACAGAGGTCAGCAGTGTAACAACTACAGCTTGATTCCCCGGATTAGTATAAGGCTGCACCAGGAATGGGACGACAGGTGCTATGATACTGAAGCCTATTCCGCATAGAAATACAGACATAAGACCAAATATTAGAGCCTTTTTATCTACGGCTTGTTCTGTCTTCTGTTCATGATGTGATCTAGATTTAAACACTTGAATTCTCTCCTTACATCATCATTTTCCTTCCATGGAAACAAAAATATCATATCATCATTTTGTTTCCTTGGCAACAAAAAATGACCAAAAAAAATGCAGCCTTTCTCAAAAGAGCCTGGCTGCCTGTGGTTAATCTTCATTATTTACATTAATTTCAGACTTCAAATCAAGTCCCTGCTTCTTTATTTCTGCATCCAAGTGCCTGCTATACTTTTCTATGAAGCGAAGCATACTGTCATATTGTGCCTCGGTTACCTGCTCAAATACGGCTTTATCCCGCTCCCGAAACTCCCTGTGCAGATCATCATGGATTTGATAAATGACTTTCCCTTGCTCAGTTAGCCTAAAATAGATTTCTTTCTTGTTATCCGGCTTTTGGTAGCTTTCGATAATGCCTTTTTGTATCAGTTTTTTCGTTATTTTACTGATCGCACCACTGGTCATATAAAGGGACTCCGCCAGTTTCGTCACGTTGGAGTCTACATTTCGTTCAATGTATTCGATGCAATGTACTTCAGAAGACTTATAACCCTTAAGACTATCTTCCATCTTGTATTTATTAAGCCAAGCCATCTTGTTGAATAAGTCCCTGAAACTCGTCATGACCTGATCTTCTTTGTTCATGATCTGCCCTCCCGCCGCTGTCGCATTAACAAGATTATTGTTCTTATAAAAAAGAGGGCCCAGTGGACCCTCCCTGTCATCCCCAATTATTTATTACAGAAACGCAACTTCATATACTCATTTATTTTCAAATCCAAAAGACTGCTTATCTCAACGACGATGTCCGAAGTAAATGACTTTTCCTGTACAAATAATTGTTCCATTCTGCCTCGAAGTACCCTTATTTCATCTTCTAGAGAGGGACCGCGCAGAGGGGTGTCTCCCTTGGCAGTTCGTTTTCCGTTTCCCGAAAAATATTCCCTGCCAAATGAAGGTACATGATAATCGGCAATCAGCACAATCATCCCTCCTATAAAGTTTAAGAAGTACTTTCCGTCTCAATACTTTACACTAGTACAAGTCTGGACTTACTTCCGAAGTAAAATTATACCATAAAAAGTATAAATTCGCCACTGTTTAAAGGAAATTTATTCTCGCTCCAGCTTAAGCTGTTGTACGAAGCTGCCGATACGTTCCAAAGCCTCGTTCAATTGTGCGACAGAGGTGGCGTAGGAACAACGCAGGTATCCTTCGCCTCCCAAGCCGAATACACTTCCGGGAACTGCAGCCACTTTATATTCACGCAGCAGCCGCTGTGCGAATTCGTCAGAGGTTAGTCCTGTCGCCTGAATACTTGGAAATGCGTAGAACGCCCCCTGCGGCTCATGGCAGACCAATCCGGCATCCCGCAGCCCTTTAACGATCAGCCGCCGGCGCTGGTTATAGGAATCTGCCATCCGGTCCTTTTCTTCCAAGCCGTTAGTCAACGCTTCAAGTGCTGCCACTTGACCCATCGATGGTGCACACATAACAGTATATTGATGGATCTTGAGCATTGCTGAAATAATCTCCGGATGACCACAGGCATAACCCATTCTCCATCCTGTCATAGCAAAAGCTTTGGAGAACCCGCTGACCAGAATGGTACGGTCCATCATACCCGGCAGCGAGGCAAAACTCACATGGTTGCTGCCGTAGGTCAACTCCGCATAAATCTCATCGGAGATCACGATCAGATCATGCTTCTCGACCACTTTGGCAATCGGCTCCCAATCCTCCCGGGTCATGATCGCTCCTGTCGGATTGCTAGGATAACACAGGATCAGAATTTTGGAGCGAGGGGTAATCTTGGCTTCCAGCCCCTCGGCTGTCAGCTTGAAGTTATTCTCGCCAAACGTTTCAATACCTACCGGTACTCCTCCGCCTATGGATGTAATCGGTGAATAGGAGATATAACAAGGCTCCGGAATCAGGATCTCATCACCCGGGGCAATCAGCGCACGCAGGGCAAGGTCAATCGCCTCACTGCCGCCTACAGTAGCAATAATCTGATTGGCCGGATTATAATCTACTGCGAACCGGTTATGCAGATAATTGGCAATCCCTTCCCGAAGCTCCGGCATTCCCGCATTAGAGGTATATCCAGTGAATCCTTTTTCAAGTGAATACACACATGCTTCTCTGACATGCCAGGGTGTTTTGAAATCCGGTTCCCCTACACCCAGAGAAATAATATCTTTGCTGCCCACAGCCAAATCAAAAAACTTGCGGATACCTGAAGGCTGAATCTGCTGCACCAAGGGGGCCAAATAGGAATTCATCGATTTCGTATTCTCTCCGGCAAGCTGTCCTTTATTCGTGATCATCGTTCAACTTCCTTTACGGAGAGATCATCAGACGGTTGTCTTCCTCGTGTTCCTCGAAGATAATTCCGTCCTGTTTGTATTTTTTAAGCGTAAAATTCGTTTTGGTAGACAGCACTGAATCGATAGGCGACAACTTCTCGGAGACGAAGTTAGCGACCTCTCTCAGATTGCGGCCTTCCACTTCAACCAGCAGATCATATGCACCGGACATGAGATATACGGATTTCACCTGCGGGTACAAATAGATCCGCTCGGCAATCCCTTCAAAACCCCGTCCGCGTTCAGGTGTGATCTGAACTTCAATCAGTGCGGTTACTCTTTCATCGTCTACTTTATCCCAATTGACGACCGTCGCATATTTGACAATGACATGATCTTTCTCCATCTGTTCAATCACGGCTTTGACGTCGTCTACTTCCGCTCCCAGCAGGGTGGCCATCAGCTCCGCAGAGCTTCTCGCATCTTCCTTAAGCAGTTCCAGCACTTTCCTCTTCAACTCGTTCATATCTTCCATGCCTTCCCTCCGGGATAGTTCGCAGCTGCCGCAAATGCTTTTATGCCGCCCGCGAAAAGATTTAATACTAATATGACATGAAAATGGCAACTCTGCAAACAAGTTCTGTTTATAAATATGCAAAAAAACCGCCCGTTTTCCGCAGTATCCGGCATGAACGGGCGATTTATATCAGATGTCCTTAGGTTTGTGTAATTCTGACCGCAGACGGCAAGCCTGCCGGCTTCATCCGGTGCGGATCGGGGTTACATATAATAAGGGTTTTGCACGTTGGCCTGATGCAGCGGAACGTTGCTCTGTTGAGTGTACATACCGCTTCCGCCTGTTTTTTGCTGCACGAACTGCTGGCATTTTTGCTGAGTCTGCTGGGCGCTTTGAATTTGTTTGTCCACGTCCTGGCGAAGCGCCTTGCATGGAGCGGTATACATATTCATCTGCGACATATGGGTATACAGCTCCCCTTGAAGACGGAGAGTATCCATTGTCAGGTCATTGAATGCCCGGCGCACAGTCGGACAATTCGACTCCGTTGCAGCTGTAGTATACTCGCGGACTGTCCGCTTCAAATCAGCCAAAATAGTATTAAGCAAATCTTCATCCGGCATAAATGCCGATGTATTTTGTGCGTACACGGTTAATTACCTCCCTGAAGTATAATTTAATTCTATTTGTTGTATGGCCTATTGTTGCGGCTGTGTCGGAGCGTATTGCTGGTGGTGCTGGAGCAATTGGATCAATGTGCCCATATGGTGGGTATGGCTTTGAAGATGCTGCATACAGATCTGGCGCACTGCTGAATTCTGCGTGGTTCCCGCTGTTGCTGCAAGCTGTTTGATGAGAAGATCCTCGTTTGAAATGGAATCAGAGATATACTCCAGCTCTTTTCCGCTTAGCGGCTGCATTTGTGTAGATTGCATGTTTCTTGTTCCCTCCTTAGATTTCGTGGTCCAAACAAGGTTTAGTATGGCGCATTGTCCATTCGTTTATGTGTGATAATGCACAAGAGATATCGATGATTCTTAGTTCCCCGCACATCAGCAGCAGTATTCCTGCCCATACTAAAGGCCAGAGCCCATAAAGGAGAGTACCCATATGAACCTAATCAGCGGACAATCACCCTGGAGTCATACTTTGCCGAATCCCCCTGCCTATGGCACTTTACAAGCTGATGCATACTGTGATTGTCTTGTCATCGGTGGCGGAATGGGAGGTGCTATGGCCTCTTACCGGTTGTCCTCAAGCGGGGCCAATGTGATTCTTATTGATAAAAGAACCGTTGGCGGCGGCAGCACCCATGCCAATACCGGTCTGCTGCAAATCGCCAACGACAAATCGCTCACTTCCTGCATCAATACCTTCGGGAAAGAACATGGGGTATTGTTCTATAACCTTTGCCGCAAAGGGCTGCAAGCCATTCTTGAACTACCTGGCAAGCTGGATATGGATCCGCAGATCTTCCCGCGCAGCAGCTTGCTGTATGCGAGTGTGCCTGAAGATGTCCCTGTCTTGCGGATGGAATATGAGAATCTGGTGGCTAACGGCTTTGAGACCGCGTTTTGGGAGGAAAGTCAGGTAGCTGCTCATTATTCTTTTACTAGACCTGCAGCGCTCTATTCGAATGGTGATGCAGAGACCAATCCGTTCCGGACCGTACACAGCCTGATCCATAAGGCACACTCTCAAGGCCTACAAGTCTATGAGCACACAGAAGCGAAGCATTTGGAGTTTAAAGAGGACGAGGTAATCTGTCACACGGCGAATGGTCGGATCTTTGCAAAGAACATTATTTTTGCGATGGGCTATGAGACACAGGAGATGAAGAAAGACCGGGGGGCTGAGCTGATTAATACGTACGCCATAATGACCCGCCCTTTAAAGGTATTTCCCAAATGGCATGAACGAACCCTGATCTGGGAGACGGCACGGCCTTATCTGTATTTCCGGACGACTCCGGATGGACGTATTATCGCCGGAGGCAAGGACGAACCGCTGACCGATAAGGAACGCCGCGACGTAAGAGTTATTTCCCAGGGCCAGAAACTTCTGTTGGAAATAGAGAAATTATTCCCTGAAACCCGGGGGTTGGAGCTGGAATATGCCTGGGGGGCAGTGTTCGGTACATCCCGGGACGGGCTTCCGTTCATCGGGCCGCACCCGAAGTATCCGCATTGTTATTTTGTCGAGGGGTATGGCGGTAACGGCACTGTCTACAGTATGATCGCCGCCGAGCTGCTGGCAGATACACTAGCCGGTCGTCACAGGCCGGAGCTTGATTTGTTCTCACTGACCCGTTCCTCAAAGCCTTCACCAGCAGAATCGAATTCTTAACAAAAGGCACCCCCAAGTGATTTGGGGGTGCCTTATATTACGCCGGATCAATCCAGCGCCTGAATTATTTTGCTGTTACGAATTCAGCCGATTTAATCCCTGCTTGACGGCCGAAAATAATAATTTCTGCAACGGAGTTGCCTCCGATGCGGTTTTGACCGTGCAGTCCGCCAGTGATTTCTCCCGCCGCGAAAAGACCCGGAATAGGTTTGCCGTTCTTATCGAGAACTTCAGTATTCGTGTTAATCTTCACTCCACCCATGGTGTAGTGAACTCCGGGACCGATTTGAATGGCGTAATAAGGTGCGCCTGACAGATCGTTGTCCATCCCTGTTGTTCTGCCGAATTCGGCATCCTTTTTACCTGCCACACTGCTGTTCCATGTACCCAGTGTCGCTTTTAATTGATCCGCAGGAACATTCATTTCTGCAGCCAGCGCCTCAATCGTGTCGGCTGTTTTGACAAAGCCCATTTTCTCATATTGCAGAACGGCTTTAACACGGGATTTCACGCCGGAATCAAATACAAGATACGCTGATTTCTCAGGAAGTGTATTGATTGCAGCGGTAACTTTATCGCGGGTATCCAGTTCATTGGTGAAACGGGTGCCTTCACTGGAAACAAGGATTGCACCTTCTCCGCGGACAGCTTCCCCGATCAGATAAGATTTCTCCTGTTGCACGGTCGGGTGAACCTGGATTTGATCCATATCAACCGTTGTTCCACCTACTTGTTCGATCATCCGGATTCCGTCGCCGGTGCTACCGATCTGGTTGGTGGTTACGTACCCCTTCAAATCAGGTCTTACTGCCTCAATCATTTCCTTATTGGCACCGAAGCCGCCGGTAGTTACAACGACTGCTTTGGCTTCAATCGTTTTCTCATCAGTTTGGTTGAACAACACTTTGACGCCGTTCACTGTGCCGTCTTTTTGCGTGATTTCCTTCACGTCGGCATTTACAAACAGAGGAATACCTTTTTCTTGCAGGTTCTTAACCAGACCTTTAACCAGATATTGTCCAACCGCAGAGCCATCTTCAGGACGGTGTGTCCGTTTCTCGTTCATTCCGCCTGTGATGGTGATATTGTTCAAACGGATGCCGATGGAATCCAGCCAATCAATGGCGCTCGCTGAATTATCAACGAAGAAACGGAGCATTTCTGTGTCGTTCGTATCATGTCCGCCTTTTAAGGTCTCTTCATAAAACAAATCATTGCTGTCTTCAATGCCTTGTTTCTTCTGGAACTTCGTCTCCGATGCATTCATCCCCGAAGAAGATTTGGTCGTATTCCCGCCGGCAACCGGCATTTTCTCGAGAATAACCGGATTCAAGCCTTTGGCTTTGGCTTCGAGTGCGGCCGACATACCAGCACCGCCACCACCGACAATGATGATATCATATTTATCTTTAAGCTGATCATACGGAGTATAGCTTGCTTCGGATGCTCCCGAAACGGCTTCTGTTTTAGTCTCAGTTCCCTTGCTCTTGTTCTCATTGCTGCTGTTACTGTTGCTGCTGTTACTGGTGCTGTTGCCGCATCCTGCGATAACGAGCATAAATGTAAGAACGAGAATAAGAGCAGCTGCTGCTTTATTTTTCATGTTAAACCCTTGCCCCCTTGTGCATATTTTCACAATTATCATAGCGGCAAAGGCAGTACTCTTGGAAGTTTACGTAATTAAAGAAAACGTTTTGTAACTAAAGTAACTCATAAATATTTAGTGATGATTTCAGGACCCTCTGGGGTAATGCTGTATTTATATAGCGGCCTGCCTATCGCACCATAGTTAATATCCATGGCAAGAATTCCGGCATCACTTAAAAAAGCGAGATATTTGCGCACGGAAATACGAGAAATCGGCGCAACAGCAGAAATCTCCTCCGTGGAAAAGGAGTTCCCGGGCAAATTCCGGATCAGCTCCCACAGCGTGAGCAGCGTCTTTCCCGTCAAGCCCTTAGGAAGCTCGGGGCCAGGTGCCGGGCCATCGTCCCTGCGGTGTCCGACCAGCTTGTCCAGCTCTTCCTGCGAAAGATACTCCCTGCGGCTCATCATGGAATACTGCTCGCGATAAGCGGTCAAAGCCTCCTGAAAGCGTGAGAATTCGAACGGCTTAATGAGGTAATCCACCGCACCGAATTGCAGCGCCTTACGGATGCTCGCCTGGTCGCTGGCTGCCGATATGATAATCACATCTACAGTAGAACCGGACTCACGGATGTCTGCCAGCAGCTTCAAGCCATTGGTATGCTGCATGTATATATCCAGCAGAACGAGATCCACCGAATCTTTACGGAGCAGTTCTTCCGCTTCATCTCCTGAGGCCGCCCAGCCTGCATATTCAAAACCTTCAACCTGCTCCACATAATGCCTGTTGAACTTCGCAACCATTGGATCATCTTCAACAATCAGCACTCGGATACTCATCCCGTGTCCTCCTTTGCAGCATAAGGCACAACGGCCTGAAAATGTGTGCCGGATTCCGGTCCGGTGATAAGCGTTAGCGTTCCGTTCAAATGGTCTACACTTCGCTTCACCAGATACAATCCGATTCCCCGGTTCGTACCTTTCGTAGAGAAGCCATGCGTGAAGATATGCTCGCGCAACCTCTCCGGAACTCCGCCGCCTGAATCCTTAACGGTACAAGTCAACTGACCCTGCTCAACTTGAAATGACAATCTGATTTCTTTGAGCGCCCTGTCCTGCAGCGCTTCGATGGCATTATCTAATAAATTGCCCACAATGGTTATCAGCTCGTGGGTTATTTCAGGGTAATCTTCATCCGCTTCAGGCAGGAAGCTGTCCTCCTCCAGAATTAGCTGCACTCCGGCTTCACGGGCTCTGCTCAGCTTGCCGAGCAGAAATCCGGCCATTACCGGGTCCTTCACCTTACGTGTAAGGGAGCCGATATCCTCGTTGTAATGACCCACCGTCTCTGAAACATACTCTACCAGTTCATCATGTAATCCCATATGCGACATTCCCATCACAACATGCAGTTTGTTCATGAATTCATGCGTTTGGGCGCGGAGCGCCTCCGCATACAAGCTGACCCCGGACAGGCGCTGCGCGAGCTGGACCATTTCCGTCTTGTCACGGAATGTGATTACCGCGCCGCTGATAACTTCGTTCACGTGGATGGGCAGGCTATTGGCCAGCAGGCTAATACCGTTCAGGCTGATCTCCTCATCTTGCAAGGCCTGACCTCCCTCCAGTACGTCTCCCAGCCGCAGGTCCGGCCAATAATCCCTGATATCCTGATCTTTGAGGAATCCGCTGCTGTGGGCTCCATACCTCAGCAGCCGTTCGGCTTCCTGGTTCATCAGCGTTATTCTGCCTTGGTCATCCACAGCGATAATTCCCTCTCGCGTGGACTGCAGCATCGCACTCCGTTCTTCCAGCAGTTCCGATATCTGTACAGGTTCCAGTCCGAACATCAGATTCTTAATCTTGCGGGCCAGCAGCATGGCACCAAACGCACCAAGCACCGCACCTAGTGCGAGCGCAGCGGCAATAATCCATTTATTCTGCCCTACATTCTGTTCAACCTTGCTCAATGAGATACCTACTACTACTGCACCGAGCTGAACTCCCCGGCCCGAATAGACCGGCATAAAGGCCCGCACGGATTTACCGAGTACTCCTTCCCCCTCGGAGATGAACATTTCTCCGCGAAGAGCCGCTCCCTCATCACCGCCACGGAATCGCTTGCCGATCTCAGACGGATTCGGATGGGAATAACGGATGCCTTTCATATCGATGACGACGACAAACCGCACGTCGTTAATCCGCTGGATTTTGGCAGCGAACGTACTGATCTCACGGCTCTCCCCCGCTTGAAGACCTTCCTGGACTACAGGTGTGAGTGCTACCGTTCTCGCAATCGCAATCGCCTTGTCCTCCAGACTCCGCCGGGTCTGAGTACCGGTTCGAACACTGAAGATCACATATAACATGAGCAGGATAAGCACCAATACCGCGCAGAACATCAGCGTAATCACCGTACGCAGCCGGTATATCCGTTTTTTTCGATTCACAATAAGTTCTCTCCCAAGTTGTTCCCTATGCTTTAGCCCTTTTAATGCTGCGGTTGTTTCTTCTTGTTGTCAAGTAAAAGCCGGCGCATAAAGAACCATCCCCCAAGCGGCGCAGCCCCTAATCCCAGCATTAATAAGGTAATCGTAAGCGGTGTGCGGCTGAATGAAAGCACGGCAATAAAAATAAGCGTACCTGTGATTCTGCCTGTCATTAAACTGAGCTCACGCAGAACTACAAGCTCTACACGTTTATCTGCGCTTTCGTCGCTTTCCCCCATCAGGTCAAAACTCGCTGAAACCATCGGCAGCATGTATAACGGAATAAAGAGCGATGTGCCGATACCCATAATGAGCAAGGTGCCATAATTGACCTTCCACAGGAGAGGTGTAATGACAGCTACCAGCAATATGCTGCCCGTAAGCATCCCGGCCGAACGATATTTTGGTTTTAACCATTTGCCGGCAGCCCAGTAGCTGAGAAGTGATACCGCCGAAGTGATCCAGATATATTGTGCAAGCCGGCTTTCTTCGCGGGCAGCTATGTATACAAGAAGTCCCAGCAGAAACGAGAATACGCCTTCTCTCAGACCTTGCATGAATAGGCCTGCGGAAGCCTTCCGCCAGTGTCCCCGTTTCATCTTCAACTGCGCCCATGGTTCAAGCCAGCGGTAGACACCCGGACTTTTACGTTTTCGCAGAAAAAAACTTAGGACTGCTGCACCCCCATAAACGCTAAGAGAAAGTATAAAAATAACGCGGTATCCACGGCTTCCCGGCATTCCTGACAGAATCCACCCCGACACCACCGGACCGGCAATCCCGGTAAGCGAACCGAGCAGACCCATCCATCCGTTGTAATGGTCCCGGTTCCCGGCATCCGTAATTTCAAAATATACAATATTAAACGCCAGCCAGAACAGCCCGGATGCGATTCCGAGCATGATTCCCAGCGGCCAAATATAATGTACAGCGTTCTTTTGAAGAAATAATACCGCCATATAAAAAAGGCCCGATACGGCTATTCCTAGCCGCAGGGCATTCATTTTGTTATGCTCTTTCACCCACTTACCGGCGATCCAGAAGCTGAGGCCGAGCGCAAGCTGCTGCGCCAGCGTGAACCAGCCGATCATAAGGTAATCCTGGCGGCTTTTCCACAGGTATACGTTCAGAAAAGTGCCCGACAACGCGCTTGCCAGCACAAACAACCCGTTTGCTGCGAGCAGCAGCAAAGCTTGTCCCTTCTGAGAGCCTTTCATGATATCCCCCTTTGTCCAAGTAACATGCACTTGCTTAACATGCCCTGACAAAGAGAATCCTATCAATGGACTGGAGCATGGGTTCGCACGTTTGGTCCGGTTAGTTCCGGCTGCTTAAATTGCGAACCAGTTGAAGCCGGTCTTCTCTCGCGAGGCTCTGCTGCACATGGAAGCAGGAAGGACATACATATACGTTCAGGGAGAACGGAGCCTTCAGGACCGGACCGCCCAGGGCTTCCGGGGTTTGCGGATGAAAGGCACTGATCTCCTGGGTACCAGACAGCAGCAGCAGCTCATGGCATTGAGGACATTCCGGCGCTTCCTCCTGCTCCGTAAGAATAGCCGATACATTGGCATCATAACTACTCAGATCATATTCATCCCGATACTGCTCAAGAGTGTTATAGATCGGCACTACGCTGACATCATCATCGTCCCATAAATTCTCAGCATCCGCCGTCTCTTGCACGGGTTCATCGAACTCAACAGCTTCATCCTCCAGATTATCCATACTGATGTTGACCGTACGGTACCCCTTCAGCTCATTATTACAATGTGGACAGGTATCTTCCGGCCCAAATTCTTCATCCCATACAATTTCCGTATCACACCAAGGACATACTGTCGTTTCCATCATCATGTTCTCCTTCTTGTCTTACAATAATTTAGTTCAACGTTAAATAAATAATACCGGCACCTATAAAAGCGATAGCGAATATAAACAGGACGCGGATCAAAATCTTCATGAATTCCTCCTAAAGGATAGCGGCACCTATAACATATGAAAGTGAGACCGAAATAAGCATAGCGGTCATTCCAACTGCACGATTGTCTGCAGCAATCTCATCGTCAATAGAGAAGACGGGCGTGAGAAATTCGAAGAGGAAATAAGCAAGCAGCAGCAGCAAAAAACCTACAACCGACCATTTCATCGTTTCGTAAATGGAGACTCCGGATTCAATACTGAACCGCAGTATGTTGCAGATTCCGAATATTTTCCCGCCCGTTGCCATGGCAGCCGCCAAATTGCCTTTGCGGATCTCTTCCCAGCAATTATATTTGGTGACCAATTCAAAAAAGGACAAAAATACAACCAGCCCCAAAACAGCCACAGCAAAATAACCTAGCAGAGACCCCAGCGGATAAGCCAGCCACTGATCAATACTGTCTTGCATAACATTTCCCCTTCTTTCCGCCGGACAGAAAGAGCGCTACTGCAGCTCTGCTACCGTTACGCCTGCTCCGCCTTCATTGTAATTTCCAAGCCGGTAGCTTTTGATATACCGGTGCTTGCGCAGATAATCCTGGATGCCGGAGCGCAATATCCCAGTACCTTTACCATGAATAATATAGATTTGACCCAGATTGCCGAGGAATGCTTCATCAATAAACCGGTCAGTCGCCATAATGGCTTCCTCAAGGTTAGCGCCCCGAAGATCCAGCTCGCTGCGGATATTCTCGTCCCGGGTCCGTTTCACGGTAGTCGCGTGACGTATGGACTCAAGAGCCGCAGGTTTCGCCGGTTTCAATAACTCCAAATCATCCATGCGTACCTTCATCTTCATAATGCCGAGCTGGACGAGAGCTTCCTTACCGCCGCTGAGTTCAACCACATGCCCTTTTTGGTTCAGGCTGTATACCATGACCTCATCACCAGGCTGAATTTCCCGCGGAGGTTTCGCCGCTGTACGTGAGACTTCTTTCTTGCGCTGCTCGGGAGCCGCTTCATCCAGTCTCCGTCGGGCTTCGATGAGCTTATGCTCCTTAACGGAGGCACCTTCCTCCAAGGCGAGCTGACGAAGATCCCTGATAATCTCTTCGGCTTCCTTACGCGCCTTGTCGAGAATAGCGGCAGCATCCTTCTCCGCTTTCTCCAGCCGTTTGTCGCGCTGGCTCTCCAGCTTCTCGATCTCCTTCTGTTGCCTGTTGCGCAGCTCTTCGGTTTCACGCCGTAAACCCTCAGCTTTCTCACGCTCAACTTCGGCGGTCAGCCTGTTCTCTTCCAGGGAAGCAATCATATGCTCTACACGCATGTCCTCTTCCTTAACTTCTCCGCGGGCATGCTCAAGGATCGCTCCAGGCAATCCAAGACGCTCGGCAATGGCGAACGCGTTACTCCGTCCGGGAACGCCGATGAGCAGTCGGTAAGTCGGGCTTAAGGATTGAACATCAAACTCCATGCTAGCGTTAATGACGCCTTTGCGTTCATAAGCGTAAGCCTTCAGCTCGCTGTAATGAGTGGTAGCAACCATCCGGCACTCAATGCGGTGAATATGCTCGAGTATGGCGATCGCCAGTGCAGATCCTTCCGCAGGATCAGTACCTGCACCCACTTCATCCAGCAAAATAAGGCTTTTGGGCGTCATTTTCTTTAGGATGGAGATAATATTGGTCATATGCGAGGAGAAAGTACTTAAGCTTTGCTCTATGCTTTGTTCGTCACCGATATCGGCGTAAATAGCATCAAATACGCACATCTGGCTGCCTTCCTCTGCCGGTATGAATAATCCGGACATCGACATTAAGCTTAGCAGGCCAATGGTCTTGAGTGTAACCGTCTTACCTCCGGTATTCGGTCCAGTCACGATAATAGAGCTGTATTGATTCCCCAGTTCTACATCGAGTGGAACGACCTGTTCAGTGGCAATCAGCGGATGCCGTCCTTTGCGCAGCTTCAGATAACCTCGGTCATTCATCCGGGGCTGAGAAGCTTTCATATCTCTGGCAAGCCGTGCTTTGGCAAAGATGAAATCCAATTCACCCAGAATATCGAGATCGTATTTCATTTCTTCGGCAATATCGCCCACAAGCGCTGTCAGCCTGTGAAGGATAATTTCAATTTCCCGTTCTTCCCGCAGCCGCGTTTCGCGAAGTTTATTATTCATATTGACGATGGATTCCGGCTCGATAAACAGCGTTGCTCCAGAGCCAGACTGGTCATGAACGATACCGCCGAAATGTGCACGGTATTCCGCTTTAACGGGTATTACGAACCGGTCTCCGCGAATCGTTACCAGCTGATCCTGCAGCATCTTAGCCACAGAGGTGGAACGGATCATGGAGTCCAGCTTCTCGCGGATACGTGCTTCCCCTGTCCGCAGCTCGCGGCGGATAGCAGCAAGCTCCGGGCTTGCCGAATCCATGATATCCGCATTCTCGTCGATACAGGCACGAATGGCGTCCTCGACATGTTTCTGCTCAGAGACCAGGTCACTTAACGCGAACAGAATTTCGATCTTCTCCTCATCATGCAGCGCCGCCACAAAACGCTTCACTCTTCTCCCACCGCCGATCGTATTGCCGACTGCCAGAAGCTCCTGTGTACTCAAGATTCCGCCGATGGAAGCCCGTTTCAGGGCCGCTCCCACATCGGTGACACCACTAAAGGATGGGATGCCTTTCAGACGGTCCACAGTCGCTCCTTCATCCGTTGCCTGCAGAAGTTTCTTGACTCCCTCGAAATCTGCAGAAGGTCTAAGTGTTTCGGCCCGTTCCCGTCCCATCGGGGTTTGAGTATACTGCATCAATTTATTTAAAATCTTGCGATATTCAAGCGTATGCAAAATTTTGTCGTCCAATTACTGTCCAGCTCCCTTCATAGATGAAACCATTATACCGAATTTGTCCGTTTTTCGCTATTTGGATCCCCCAAGCCTTAATCACTTCAAATAACAGGTAATATGCTCAGTTATTATATATTGTCCAGAATAATAATCGATCGGTATTCCGGCTACAATAACAACTGCACATACTTGACTAAAGGAGGTTATTTCAGTGAGATTCTTAGGTCATGTAGTCCGCTTTATTGTAGCGGCAATCGTACTTATGGTTGTTGGCTGGATCGTTCCGCAGTTTACGGTCGGCGGCTTTGGAAGCGCACTGCTCCTGGCCCTTGTGATTGCTCTGCTGGGCTGGGTGGTGGAGGGAATCTTCGGTAAAAAAGCAACACCGTTTGGCCGTGGGATTGTCGGCTTCCTGGTCAGTGCCCTTGTCATCTGGATTGCCCAATTTATTGTGTCAGGGGTCAGCGTATCCATCCTTGGAGCCCTTCTGGCCGCTCTGGTTATCGGGATCATCGATCTCTTCCTGCCTGTCTCAACACCTTTTGAAGCCGCAAAATAACTGGTTGCGGTATGATCCGAAAGTAAAGGCCCTTGCTGCTTCGGATTTCCCGAAGGCAAGGGCCTTTGTCTTGTTAACCACAGGAAATAACTTGAGCTTCTCCACGGGAGGTCAAAGCGGTAACGACAGTGTTTTTGCCATTTTTTTTAGCAGTATACAGCGCATCATCCGCTTTGCGGAACAACGTTTCTTTGCCCATACCCGGCTCGTAGTTACATAACCCTGTACTGACCGTGACGGGTTTCTCCCCTGCATACGAATGCTCCATTCGTTCAATGCTTGTCCTGAGCTCCTCTGCACACATATAAGCCTCTGTCAGGCTTTTATCTGTAAAGATAATTGCAAATTCCTCACCGCCATAACGCGCCGCGAAATCATTCGCCCCGATCATCGGGCTGATTGTCGCCGCAACCTCTTTCAGTACGAGATCACCCACCCAATGTCCGTATGTATCGTTAACCCGCTTGAAATTGTCAATATCCAGAATAGCAATCTGCAATCGCAGACCATTGCTCTCTCCCTGCTCCAGCAGCAGATCCAGGTACTCATGAAAGGTTTTATGATTATACAGTCCTGTAAGGGCATCAATCTTCAAAAGCTTATCTGAAATAGCCCGCTCCACCATAAGCCCCTGCTCAGACTTGGTCAGTTGCTCCAGATGCTCCCGAGCCTCCCGTGCGCGGAGAATTACGGCCTGAGTCATCACAACAAATACGACGAACACACACTCAATGATCAGGAACTCTAGCAGCGGCTTGTGCAATAGAACACGTTCCAGGGTGAAATAAATCCCGGCATAAAAAAACAAACTGAATAATCCCATAATGTACAGCAATATGCGGTCAAAATAAATAAGCGCGACCATGATTGGCATCAAAAGTGTCATTTGCGCTCCGTCCACAAACGGTTCAATCACAAAGCACATCATATAGGATACCAAGAACCCGCAGCATACAACCGCCTGCTTGTGGTATTTCTTTTTAAACCGCAGCCATAACTCCGTTGAGAACATGCCGAAGAGGATCAGAAGATTAGAAGCAGAGAATAAGTACTTTTTATCAAATAGCAAGTTGTGGTCCATTTCACGATGGTGAAGCCCCAGTACAAATAACACCTCAAAAACCAGAAAAAAAGCCACAAGGACCCAGTACCCGTTCAAAATTCTCCGGTGCCATATTTCCGTGTTCAGCGTATCGCTAGTTAAGATCAAGTGGGTCCCCTACTTTTTCACCAAAATATAATAGCTCTAATTATAATGAATTTGAACTACTTGTGCATCATTTATTTCTTCACCAATATTTCATAATCTGCCGGGTCAGCCCTATTATTTATGAGGTATAGTGTTAACTGAATTGTCACATTTCACTTTACTGTATGATCAGCACAATGTGAAGGAGGATGAAGATGAAAAAAATATTCGCAATACTATTCTGTACCGTATTTGTTCTCATTCTCTCAGCCTGCGGAGGTAACGCGGGAAGCAATGGCAACGCCGGAACGAACGCCGGTATCACCGATCCGGAGATCACACCAGAAGCTGAACTCGTAATAAAAGCAACCAACTACAGCTTTGACCAGCAGGAATACCATTTGAAGAAGGGCGTGCCCGTTAAGATTGTTTTTGAGAATGAAAGCGGCAACCACGGTGTTCTGATTCCTGAATTCAAGCTCCAGCTAACACGTAAAGATAATTCCCAGGTGATTGTACCTGAGGAAGCGGGAACCTACGAAATGACCTGCGCCATCATGTGCGGCTCGGGACACAGCAGCATGGTGGCTAAGATCATCGTGGAATAATGAAATAACCTATTCATAGACAAACAGCCGGCAGTTGGGATGATCCCAACTGCCGGCTGTTTGTTTAATATCGGATGGTTCATTTCAACTCTATTATTTCAGCCCTTTGCTGCGGTTCGAAATATCCAGCCATACCGCGATGACGAGGATGGAACCTTTAACAACATACTGCCAGAAGGATTCCAGACCCATCAGAGACATACCGTTGTCCAGCGAGGTCATGACCAAGGCCCCAATCAAAGCGCCGATTACCGTTCCGGCTCCGCCCATCAACGACGTACCGCCGATGACGCAGGCTGCGATGGCATCCATCTCTGCCATGTTGCCGGCAGTAATGGTAGCAGAGGCCAGACGTGAGGTCAGAACAATCGAAGCAATGGAAGCGAGCAGTCCGCTGAGCACGAAGATCAGCATCGTTTTGCGTTTGATGTTAATCCCGGAAAGACGGGCAGCTTCAATGTTGCCGCCAATGGCATAAATATGACGCCCGAACGTTGTTTTGGTAGAGAGGAAATAGAAGATTGCCGCAAGAACGATAACGAAGATAATCGGAAACGGAATACCTTTATAATTGTTCATAACCATGATAAATGTGACAACTAGCAGCGCCAGAACGGCAACCTTCACGATATCTACGGCCAGCGGCGCTACCTCGAAGCCGTATTTCAGCCGGGAGCGGCGCTTGCTGAAGGAAGTCCAGAGAAGCAGAGCAACGGCCAGTACACCAAGAATGATACCAAAGGCCTGCGCGAAATACGCGTTACCCAGCAGCGCAATCACAGGGTCAGATACCGGAATTGTCATCGACTCGGTTACACCCATCAGTACCCCGCGGAATACCATCATGCCCCCGAGTGTAACGATAAAGGCGGGAATCATTTTATAAGCAACCAGCCAGCCCTGAAGCAGACCAAGTACAGCACCCGCAGCCAGTGTTCCCACAATAACGATAATCGCCGGGAGCTCCAGCCAGTTGCTGAGAATGGCTGCGATCCCTCCGGTAAGGCCCACGATCGAACCTACGGAAAGGTCAATATGTCCGGCTACGATAACCAGGACCATGCCGATGGCAAGGATCGAGGTCACCGACATTTGTGTAAAGAGGTTGGATAGATTCCGGGAAGTCAGAAAGGTCGGACTCAGAAAGCCGAACAGTACCCAGATTAATATTAAAGCGCCTACCATTGTATACGCACGCACGTCCATTTTGCCGAACAGGCTGCTCCACAGCGATGTCCGCGCAGCAGGGATATTCCCTTGTTCTTGAAGTTCCTTTTGAAGCTGCATAATTATTTCCCTCCTGTAGCGGCTAGCATAATATTTTCTTGGGTTGCCTCTTGCCATGTGAATTCGCGCACGAACGATCCCTCACTCATAACCAGAATCCGATCGCTCATCCCGAGTACCTCCGGCAGCTCCGAGGAGATCATAATAATGGCTACGCCCTGCTCTACCAGCTGATTCATTAAGTTATATATCTCATATTTCGCCCCAACGTCGATGCCACGGGTAGGTTCGTCCATAATCAGAATTTTCGGATCGGACATGAGCCATTTACCGATGACGACCTTCTGCTGGTTCCCCCCTGATAGTGTGCCGACCAACGTTTCCAGCGAAGCCGTTTTCGTCTTCAGATCCTGCACGTACCGGCGTCCCCATTTAATCTCTTCGTTCTCATTGATCACACCAAGCTTAGAAATTTTGCCCATTGCAGCCATCGTTGTGTTCCGTTTGACGTCCATCCCCATCACAAGTCCTTGCCGCTTGCGGTCTTCGCTTACCAGGGCAATACCCGCCTGAATCGCATCTGCAACAGAGCGGATCCGGACCGGCTTCCCTTCAATGCGGACTTCACCTTCCGCCCGGCCGCCGTAAGCTCCAAACAGGCTGCTGACCAGCTCTGTGCGTCCCGCGCCCATAAGCCCGGCGATGCCCAGAATTTCACCTTTACGAACTGAAAAGTTAATATCTCGGATGACTTTGTGCATACGCTTCTCAGGATGCCACACATTGTAATTACTGACCTCCAGCACAGCCTCACCCGGCGTATGCGGAACCCGCGGATAACGCTCGGTAAGCTCACGGCCTACCATGAGGGACACGACCTTGTCGTCATCTGTATCCTTCCGGTCGAGAGTTGCTACAGTACGTCCATCCCGCAGAACAGTGATGGAATCTGCAAGCGCAAAGACCTCCGGCATTTTATGCGAAATATAAACACAAGACACGCCTTCACTGCGAAGCTGATTTAAAATGCCCATCAGAATGGCAACTTCACTTTCAGTCAAAGCGGCTGTCGGCTCATCCAGAATAAGAATTTTAGTATGCTTTGATAAAGCCTTGGCAATTTCCACCAGCTGCTGCTGGCCGATACCGAGATTGCCGATTTTAACATCCGGGGAAATTTTCAGGCCAACTTTTTTCAGCCAGACAGAGGCATTATGATAGAGCTCATCCCACTGGATTACGCCTCTCTTGCGGGGTTCAGCTCCCAGAAAGATGTTCTCGCCTACCGTCATTTCCTTAACAAGCGCCAGCTCCTGATGGATAATGGCAATTCCGGCCTTTTCCGCGTCTGTAATTTTATGAAACTGCTTATTTTCGCCGCCGATGACGATTTCACCGCTGTATGTGCCTGCCGGATACAATCCGCTCAGTACTTTCATCAGTGTGGATTTACCGGCGCCATTCTCTCCGCACAAGGCATGAATTTCTCCCTGGCGAACCTTAAAGCTTACATGATCCAGTGCCTTCACACCCGGAAACTCCTTGCTGATATCTACCATTTCCAATACATGCATGATTTCCGCTTCCCTCCTGGCCTTTAAATCGGCGAAGCGGGGAATCCTCCGGGATTCCCCGTCCGCCATACTGACCGGTTTATTGTTTCGGCCATTGGTCCTTCGGAACGTTTTTGTACACATCCTCAAGCTTATGGAAGCCGTCTTTGATCAGAATATCCAGGTTATCCTTGTTCACAGCCATAGGATCTAGCAATACGGACGGAACATCAATTTTACCGTTGTTAACGGTTTTTTCGGTCGAAATAGTTTCGCCTTTAGCAGCAGCAACGGCCATTTCAGCAGCCTTAGTTGCAATGGCATTAATCGGTTTGTAGACCGTCATCAGCTGGGTTCCTTCCGCGATGCGCTGTACGGCAGCGAGGTCAGCATCTTGTCCGGATACTGGAATTTTTCCAGCCATGCCTTGTGCAGTCAACGCTTGAATCGAACCGCCTGCAGTACCATCGTTCGCAGCAACTACACCTTGAACATCATTGTTGTTCGCAGTCAGGGCATTCTCCATGTTCTTCAGCGCTTCTTCAGGCTTCCAGTCCTTGGAGAACTGATCGTAGACAATCTTGATGTCGCCTTTCTCTTCAAGCGGCTTCAGAATGTTCATAGCACCTTCTTTGAACATGTGAGCATTGTTGTCCGTGTCAGCACCACCAATGTAGACGATGTTGCCCTTTGGTGCTTTTTCGATTACGGCCTGGGCTTGGAATTCACCGACACGCACATTATCGAAAGAAATATAATAATCGACATCGGCATTGTTAATCAGCCGGTCATAAGCAATGACCTTGATGCCTTCTTTATGGGCTTTCTCTACGATCGGGGCGGTGGCTTCCGCATTGTGGGCGATAACGACTAGCACATCTACACCCTGAGAGATTAACTGCTCCGCCTGGCTCATTTGTGTAGCATCATCACCGTTTGCAGCCAGTACCTTAACTTCGCCGCCGAGTTCTTCCACTTTAGCTGTGAAAATATCGCGGTCTTTCTGCCAGCGTTCTTCCTTCAGCGTATCCATGGACATCCCGATCACAATTTTCTTGTCTCCATCTTTAGCACCCGTTGATTCCGAGTTCTTTGCGCTGTTGCTGTTACCGTTCGATACTACGCTACAGCCTGCAAGCGTTGATGTCAGCAGCAATGCTGCCATTCCCAGACGAATTACATTTCCGTATTTTCTCACTCTTTCTTCGCCCCTTTTCCCCAGTTAAGATGAATTGATTGCGCTTACAAACAAAGCTTAACATGAGGTGATGAGCTTCAGGGTGCCCATTGCCTGCATTTCCTTGTTCTCTGACCGCACTACATTGCCGCTTCTTGTAATGAAACTCATAACCGGGTTTTTCACAGGACGAATTGGTCATTAAACACAAAAAAGTCCTTGTCGGTTAACAAGGACTTTGCTTCTCCAGCTGCTGCCGGTATTCGCTGGGGGTCACGCCTGTTGCTTTTTTGAACACCCGGCTGAAATAATTCGGATCTTTATACCCTACCTCGTAGCAGATCTCTTTGAGACTCAGGCGTTCCTCGGCGATCAGCAGCTTCGCTTCGTTCATCCTCAGCCGGGTGACATAATCAATAAAGGTCTCTCCGGCATGCTGTTTGAACAATTTACTGAAATAGTGGGGACTCAAATTCACATATTCCGCGCTTTGTTCCATGGAGAGTTCTTCCTTGTATTTCTGGCCGATGTAGAGCAGTGCCCGCTTCATGACATGGGAACGGCTCTGCTCCCGCTCCTCCTTCAGCCCGTCAATCATGGACTCCAGTCTCGCCTGGGCTGCGTTTCTCAGTGACTCCGGGTCTCCCAGAAGGTTCAGGCTTGTAATCAGCTCAGCTCCTTCTCCCGACTGAATGCCGCGGGACAGGAACAGCAAGAGTCCAATGACCTCTCCGCGCAGACTGGTGAATGTTTGATTCCCTGACTCCAGCTGCGTATAGAGGACATCAAAACGTTCCGCAGTCTCTTGTTTATTGTGCCGCAGCAGCGCATCGAGCAGCTTCTTCTCCTCATCCAAAGAGATCATGGTTTGGCCTGAGCTTTGTATAATATCATCATAATGCCGGACGCCGGCCATTTCATGCTCATCCGCACAAGCCCTGACAGCCTCTTTGTACGAACGGCTCATCCCGTCCCAGCCTTCTCGGACCGAACCAATACCCACTGAAATCGGCAACTGGAACCGCTCCTCTACAAACAGCCGCAGACGTTCGCCCCAATCGAGGGAGTTGACCCGTTGGGAGTAGCCCGGTCTTCCCGGCGGTAGCGGAATAAAGAGCGCCATCTGATGCCCTACCACGGGGCCGGCGATACAGCCAAGACCCGGTTTGGCGAAATGCTTGACAGATTCATAGATCTCACGTTTGACCAGTTGAAGCTCTTCCCATTTCTTGATAGAGCTCCCCGCAAAAGATATTACCAACGCATAACCCTTGCTCCACTGCAGATCAAGCAGTCCGGCAAGCTGCGAAAGCTCCACCTCCTGGACGCTTTCCAGCATCAGCATCAGCGATAGCTCGTTCTCCGCCAGCGGCAGAAGCTGGGCCAGCTTCTCCTGCATCTCCAGACGTTCGTTCCGTTGCCGCCGTTCTTCTTCCTTCTCGGCAATAAGCACCTTAAGGACGTCGTGCACTTCATCACGCCGGGCTGGCTTGAGCAAATAATCACGCACCCCAAGCGCCAGACCTTCCTTGGCATAGGAGAAATAATCATGCGCTGTGATCATAACGATCTTAGCTGAAGGATGCTTTCCGGATATTTGCCGCACTGCCTCGAGACCCTGGATTCCCGGCATTTTGATATCCATGAAGATGAAATCCGGCCGCTCCTCCTCAGCAATTTGAATCGCCTTCCGCCCGTTCTCCGCATGCATAAAAGTAAAGGTATCCGGAAGGATATGCCGGATCATCAGCTCCAACCCTTCACGTTCCAGCGCTTCATCATCCGCAATCAGCAAGCTGTACATTGGTATTCCCCCGATTATCCTGATATTTGATGGACGGTGTGGTACGGAAGCCTAAACAATACCGCCGTCCCTTTGCCTTCCGTGCTTTCAATCTCAATGGCCTGTTCACCATCAAAAAATAAATGCAGCCTTTTAAATACATTATGTGTTCCAAGTCCTGTCGATTGACCCTTGCCCGCGAAGCGGGGAGTGTCTTCCCGGAACGACTCCAGCAGCACCATCACGGTCTCCCGGGACATACCCGCTCCATTATCTCTGATCTCAATCTCTATCGTATCACCGCGGTATCCGATGCTCAGCTGTAGTACAGCCCCTTCCTCCAGCTGCTCAATGCCGTGAACGAACGCATTTTCCAGAATTGGTTGAAGGGTCAGGCAGGGGATCATCCCGTCAAGCGCCCGTTCATCAATATCCATGACGAAGGAGATCCGGTCACGGAACCGCGCTTTCTGTATATTGATGTACTCCGTAACATGCGCCACTTCCTCACGCAGAGGTACGGCCTGATCCAGCTTTTGCAGATTATATCTGAGCAGCCGCGAGACAGAAACCGTAAGATCGCTGGTTCTCGCCGCCCCTTCGAGATAGGCCAGCTTGGCGATGGAATTCAGTGTGTTGAACAGAAAGTGCGGATTAATCTGACTTTGCAGCATCTTCAGCTCCAGCTCCTTGACGAGACGGTCTTTCTCCAGGCTTTTGATATTCTCAGCCATCAAGCTCTGGATATTGTCGATCATCCCGTTAAAGGCTCTACACAGAATGCTGATCTCGTCGTTATTAATGCTCTCCGGCGCCTTAGTGTCCATTCTGCCTTTCGATATTTGCTTGGCTGTGGCGACAAGGCGGCGGATAGGCCCGGTAATACTGCCCGATAGCCACACTGCCAGCAGAATACTAAGAACGGCAACGGTCACAACCAGAAGTGTGCCCAGCCGGTTCAGCTTCTCTGTAGTAGCCATAATCTCCTGGTAGATCGGCTTGTACTGTTCCAGCTCGATATCGACCAGCGCCTGGGCCTCTTCCCGGATAAAGCGTTCGGTCTGCTCAGCTTCAATATAGGCCCCTGCCATCGTATTGGAATCCTGGTCATCGATATCGGCAATCATCCGGTCCGCCTGCTCCAGAAAGGTATCAATGATATTCCGGTAATTCACCAGAGGAAGATCCGTCCCGCCAATCGTCTCCAGGCCATCCAGCTCCCGGCGTAGCTCACGGACTGCCTTCAAGTGCTTCTCCACCTCCGGGAAGCTGTCCTCGTCCACCTGCATGATGAACCGGTTCATCGAGCGCATATTTTCACCGACCTCATAGGAGACTTCCTTGTACAGCAGAATCCGGTTCATCATCAGGTGGTAGCTTTCCTGCACATTCTTACCGCTTTCGAACAGAAAGAAGGAGACCGAGCTCATCAGCAGCACAAGCAGCGGGATGCCGAGCAGCAATTTTCTGCGGATACTCATAAACTCTCTCCTTCCCGGGCGTTGCTCTGGTCAAGCACTTTTACCTCTGTATAATATTCCGGATTAAGGACTTGCCCTTGAAAATGCTCATTCAGCAGCCTTACAGCCATCTCTCCCATTAGAAAGGGCTGCTGGGCTACAGTAGCCTTAATCTCGCCTCTACCGATCGCCGCAAGCATGTCCGCCTGATTGTCAAAACCTATGATGGTGAGCGGCCCTCGTTTAAGGCTTTTGGCCGCCTGCAGAACGCCCAGCGCATCGGTGGAACTTGTACCCACCATGATGTTGATCTCCGGATGGAGACGCAGCATGTCAGCCGCTTGCTGGATCGCTTCCATATGCGAAATGTTGGAGCTGCGCACATCCACAATATGCAACCCGTTGTACTGCTTCACGATATTCTTCAATCCATCCAGACGTTGAAGCTGATTCTCAGCCACATCACTGCCAATAATCACACCGATGTTCCCGGTAGCCCCGGATGTCTGCACGACTAATCTTCCCAGCCGCTCTCCTGCAGCCAAATTATCAGTCCCCACGTAGGCCAGCCGTTTGCTGGAAGGAGCATCCGTATCAATCGTCACCACAGGTATTCCGCGGGTCACGGCCTTATCGATAATGGGCGTGAATCTTTCTTCGTTCAGCCCTTGAACGATGATGGCATCCACTCGTGCAGCAATCGCTTTTTCCAGCAGATTAATCTGTTCGTCGATGTTATTACGCACCGGACCTGCGAATTCCATGTCTATTCCGTATTTCTCAGCAGCTTCTTTCGCACCTTTCTCAACCATTTCCCAGTAAGGATGGTATCGTTCCTGTTCAATAAGCACAATATGATAACGGTGGCCGGTATTCCCGGAATGTCCACGCAGCTCCTGTACAATATTCCCCATCTTACTGGACTGATGGGCAAAACCAATAAACAGATAAGCCAGCAGCCCGAATAATACAGCCACCAGGGACAGCCATTTTTTATCCATCCTTCATTCACCTCAATACTCATCCTACCTTTAAACTGAAAACGGTTGCAATATTATTTTGTTGGGAGTCTCATAATGGACACAAATACAGGGCTGTCCCCAGGCGGATTTCTCCGTCTGAGGGCAGCCCTGCGGCTAACTCTCCGTTATTCAGCTGTCCTGTTCGATCAACTGAATCCATTCATTATATTCCACCTGAAGCTTGGCATATTCCGATTGAAGCTTGCCGTGTTCTTTAGTTAACCGTTCCAGCTCTTCCTGCCGCTGATCGAACTGTGCTTGAAGCAAACGCAGTTGTCCGACAACCATCTCATAATTCTCGCCGATGTCGGCTAGCTGTCGGAGTGCATCGCCGTGTTCGCGGTCCATTGCAGTACGGGATTGTTCAGATTCCCCAACTTCTTGCTGCCACAGCTCAATCTCCTCACGCAACTTGCCTTCGGCTTCTTTCCATTCCTGCTGCAGCGCTGCAAGCTCTTCGTATTTCCGCTTCCAGTCTGCTCCGTATTCCTCAGCTTCTCTCACAGCTTCACGCTGATCTGTTACAGCGGCTGCTGCTTCACGGGCCGACTCTGCCAGCTCTTCCAGACGCATCGCTGAGGTTTCACTTTCTTCCACCAGCAAGTTGTAACGCTCCTGAAGCTGTTCTCCGTTCTGAAGTACCTCGTCATATTGCATAATTAAGGCCTCATAACGTTCTTGCAGGGCAGACAGCTCTCTACCCGCTTCGTTCCCATTCGCCTTTAGTGTTTGACTCTCTTGCTCCGCTTTATAACGCAGCTCTGACTCCTGCTCCAGCTTCTGCACCAGGCCGTCCGCCTGCCCGTGTAGGATATTAATCTCCTGCTGCAGGGCGGAGGAACGGTCTTCCGCCTCCAGCAGATTCATCTCCAGCTCATTGATATCCTCCATGCGCTTGCCGGCTAGTTCCTGCCAGGAAGCGGCCTCGGATGCCAGCCGTTTGAGTTCAGTCTGAGCCTCTTGAAGACTGCTGCTGCTGTCTTCAAGAGAATTCCGCAGGAGTGTTGCCTCATTCTGTGTTTCCTCCAAGCGCTGCCGAACAACTTCGAGTTCACTGCTAAACCGTGTACTCTGATCCAGAGCTATCCGCAGCTCAGTTTCAAGCTGCTCTTCGCGTCCCACCACAGACTCGTATTGGGACAGGAGCGTTTGGTGTGCTTCCCGTTCCGTCTTGAGTGCCGCTTCAGCTGCACGCAGCCTGGATTGAAGCTGCCCGGTGCCTCCGCGCAGCTCAGAGAGCTGCTTCTCAAGCTCTTGCATCTGCTGCTTGTGCCGGTGCTCTTGTGAACCCTGGGACTGCCGCAGCTCCTTGTTTCGGGCCAGCTCCCGCTGCAACGCCTCACGTTCTTCTTCAAGCTCCTGGCTCAAAGAAGAACGGGTCTCCGTTAGTTCCTGCTCCAGTGCAGATTTAGTCGAAGCAAGCTCATGCTCCATAGAAGACCGGGTTTCAGCGAGTTCCTGCTCCAAGATTGTCCGCGTCTCTTCCAGTTCCTTGCCCAGCGACTCCTTCGTCCGGGCAAGTGTGAGTTCGAGTGCTGCCAGAGAATTCATCTTCTCCTCGGTCAGTGCTTCGCGGAGACTCTCCAGTTCCTGAAGATGCGCGGCCTTCAGCTCTTCTACTTGCTGGATTCGGGCTGCTTCGGCATCTGCCAGCACCTGACGGTGATTCTCCCGGCTGGCTTCCTGCTCATGGGCATGAAGACTCTGCTGCTCTTGAATCTCCCGGGCGCGCAACTGAAGCTCGGATTCCAACTCCAATCGCAGCGCAGCCCCGGCCTGCTCGGATTGCTGCAGCTGTTCCATATGCTGGAGCTGCTTCTGCTCCATCTCTTCCGTATGAAGCTTACGTTCTTCCTCAACAAGCCTGATGAGACGCTCTGCCTCTGCTTTAGCTGCAGCATCCAGACGCTCATATTCCTCCTGACGCTCCCGCTGCACATCCAGCAGGCGTGCGACTTCTACCCTCAGTTCACTGCGTTCTCCGGTCAGCATGTTCAGCTCGTTCTTCATATCCTGAACCTGAAGAGCCTGCTCCGCCATGTGCACGGCTGCAAGCACAGCAATCCTAGGGGTATCAAGTCTCGCATGGGATTTGGAGATCGTCCGCATATGCTCATCCACGTAACGGGCGACTTGTTTCATATATTCAGTACTGCTTCCAACTAGTTTATAGGAAGTGCCGTAGATCTCAACGGCGACACGTGTCCGGTCCATAGCCACAGTTGTGTCCTCCTTTATATGTGTGCGGATTCTAAGCTGGTTTCCCTGCTTGCATTATCTTCACTCGCAGAACTTCTTCACTTGAGAGAAAAAGCCGCGGCGAATCTCTGTTTCTAAAGGGATTCGCTGCGGCTTTACACAATTCCTGCTATTTTCTTAATTCCGCGCCAAAACTTTGCTGGAGGGCTGCCAGAACCTTATTATGAACTTCTCCAACTTCTTCATCGGTCAGCGTATGCTCTGCATGGCGGTACAGCAGGGAGATAGCGATGCTCTTCTTGCCGCTCTCCATCTTGCCGCCCGTATAAACATCGAATACCTGAACCGACTGCAGCAGACTGCCGCCATTCTCACGGATAGAATTCAACAAGTCTCCGGCTTGTACTGTAGTGTCGACTACAACAGCGATGTCACGTTCCATACCCGGGAAACGCGGCAGCTCATTGTACTGCAACCGGCTCCGGGCTGCTTCATAGAGCGGCAGCAGTGCAATTTCGGCTGCATACGTATCCTCAAGATCCTGTACACGCTGCAGATCCGGATGAATCTGACCCATCGTACCGATCTTGACGCGTCCGTTCTCACCGTGCAAGTACAGGGAAGCGGAACGTCCCGGATGGAATCCCTCTGGACTATCACCTTCATAACTTACAACGTCTGCAAGTCCCAGATGTGCAAAGACCGTCTCCAGCGCACCCTTCAGATCAAAGAAATCGACCGGCTGCGGATCAACATTCCACTGCTTGGTTGCACGGCTACCGCTAAGCAGCAGGCCCAGCACCGGAAGTTCATGCGGCTGGCGGGTCAACTGCTCTTCTTCGGTATAGAAAATATTACCGATTTCAAACAGCGCCAAATCACTCTGGCGGCGGTTCGAATTGTACTGGGCAATATCCAGAAGCTGCGGCACCAGACTCGTGCGAAGGATACTCCGGTCTTCACTCATCGGCAAGGCCAGTTTCACTGCTGTTCCGCCTGCAGTAAGGGCACGGAAACGTTCACCTTGTTCAGGCTGGATGAAGGAATAACCGAGCACTTCCTGATAACCGCCATGTGACAGCAGACGGCGCAGCTCACGGCGCAGTGTTTGCGGTCTGGTCAGGGCTCCCGGTGTGGTAGGACCTTCAATTGGTGTAGTCGGAATATTATCATATCCGAACAGTCGCGCAATCTCTTCAATTAGATCAACATCATAGCTGATATCGCCGCGTCTTGTCGGCACTTTTACTTCAAGATGACCATGCGCTCCATCTCCGCACGGGAAGTGCAGACGTGCGAACAAGGTTTTTACTTCCAGCATAGACAAATCCGTTCCCAGATAACGGTTAAGCTTGTCGAGTGACAAGGTGAGAACCTTCTCGTCTACCGCATCGGTTCCCGCTTGAACGATACCTTGCTGAACAGCTCCGCCGGCATAACGGGCTATTAGTGCTGCAGCACGGTTCAATGCCGGAATTACGGAACGCGGGTCCACTTCTTTCTCGAAGCGCAGGGACGCTTCGGAGCGCAAACCCAGTTGACGTGAAGTCTTACGAACGGTTCCTCCGTCAAATCGGGCGGATTCCAGCACCAGATTTACCGTTCCATCCGTTACCTCTGTAGCCAGTCCGCCCATGACTCCGGCTAAAGCTACTGGTTTCACAGAATCGGCAATGACGAGCATTTCCGGTTCAAGCTTACGTTCCTGGCCGTCGAGTGTCGTCAGCGATTCACCCGTACGAGCGAGACGAACCGACAAATGGCCACCTTCAATGGTGTCCGCATCAAACGCGTGAAGGGGTTGCCCATATTCCAGCATGACATAATTCGTAATGTCTACAATATTGTTGATCGGGCGGACACCCGCCGCCATCAGGCGGTTCTGGATCCACAGTGGAGATGCCGCAGGCTTCACATTCGTAATATAGCGGGCCGCGTAATGTCCGCAGTACGCTTCATCCACAATCTTGACGGAGATAGTATCTGCAGCAGCACCATGAACCTCCATAATGTCATTTTCCGGTTTCGGCAAGGAGAGTTCACGTGCAAGAATCGCACTGACTTCATACGCCGCACCGATCATGCTGAGACAATCCGAACGGTTAGGAGTGAGGTCAAATTCAAGTACCTCGTCACTGAGTCCCAATACTTTCAGGATATCCTGGCCGATCTCAGTACCTTCAGGCAGAACTAGAATCCCTTCCTGCAGCTCTTTCGGCAGCAGCTTGTCGTTCATGCCCAGTTCTTTGGCCGAGCAGATCATCCCTTGGGACAATACACCGCGCAGCTTCGCTTTTTTGATCTCCAGGCCTGGCAGTTTGGCTCCCACGAGCGCTACCGGAACCGTCTGTCCGACAGCCACATTTTTAGCACCGCACACGATCTGCAGGTCTTCACCTTGACCGGCATCCACGATGCATACATTCAATTTATCCGCATCCGGGTGTTTCTCCTTGGATTTCACATACCCGGTCACAACTCCGGTAATCCCCTTGTCCCGGCGCTCCACGCCATCGATCTCGATGCCCGCAGCGGTAATCTTATCCGCCAACTCCTCAGCGGTTACTCCATCTATTGATATATAATCAGCCAGCCATCCAGTTGATACTTTCACTTCCGCTCACTTCCTTTTCGTAAAAGGTCTCTATTATGTGCAGCCACTACAAGAAATGTTTGGACTTCCGGCCGCTGTTGTCTCCCGATTTCTTGATTTAAACCGCTGTTCGCGGTTGAAATCGTGCGACAGCTTATGCTTCCGATGCTAGTTTTCCTACGGAAAACTTTCGGGCGGACGCTACTGCTCCTCCAGCTCCAAAATTTCTCTTCGTTCCTACATTCATATTCTTTGAACATTCTCAAATCCAAAACTCTATTTCCGACCCTAACCCCTACCGGAAATTTTGTTCCGCCGATTAACTATCCTAAACTCCCTTAAACTGCTTCACGAAGCTCATATCGTTGATATAGAAATTACGGATGTCGTCGATGCCGTATTTCAGCATTGCGATCCGCTCTACGCCCATACCGAAGGCGAATCCGCTGTATTCAGCCGGATCATATCCGCCCATCTCAAGCACGTTCGGATGAACCATACCGGCACCGAGGATTTCCAGCCAGCCGCTTTGTTTGCACAATCTGCAGCCATGGCCTCCGCATTTGAAGCAGCTTACGTCAACTTCAACACTTGGCTCAGTGAACGGGAAGAAGCTTGGACGAAGGCGAATGCCGGTGTTCGGCCCGAACATTTCCTGTACAAATTGCTGAAGTGTGCCTTTCAAATCACTCATGCGGATATTTCGTCCGATGACGAGGCCCTCAATCTGATGGAACTGGAAGGAGTGAGTCGCATCGTCGTCATCCCGCCGGAATACCTTGCCGGGGCAGATGATTTTAACAGGCGCTTCGCCAGCCATCGCCTGCATGGTGCGGATTTGTACCGGTGAGGTTTGGGTGCGCATCAGCAGATCCTCAGTCAAATAGAAGGAATCCTGCATGTCACGGGCCGGATGGTTTTTTGGCAAATTCAGAGCTTCGAAGTTGTAATAATCCGTCTCCACTTCCGGACCTTCAGCCACACGATAACCCATACCCACGAAGATGTCTTCAATCTCCTGTACCACTCGGGTCAACGGATGAATTCCGCCCTGCGCCATACGGCGGCCCGGCAAGGTAACATCCACTTTCTCTGCCTGCAGGCGGTTCAATGTCTCCTGCTGCTGGAAGGCTTCCTGCAGCCCGCTGATCACAGTCTCAATCGCAGCACGCACATCGTTTGCCACCTGACCAATAACTGGACGCTCTTCAGCGGATAGTCCGCCCATTCCTCGCAGTACCTCTGTCAGATCGCCTTTTTTACCAAGATATTTCACACGTAAATCATTTAGTGTCTGCTGATCTTTCACGTCCTCCAGCTTCGCCAATGCCTCGATCTTCAACGCTTCTAATTTCTCTTTCATGGCCGTGTACAGCCTCCTTCAACTCGTTGTCAATTCATTAAGAAACCCTGCTAAAAACAAAAAAGGCCCTTCCTCCCGGTAAAGGGACGAAAAGACCGTGGTACCACCCTTGTTAGACAGCTATGTCATCATCTTCAGCAACTAAATCACTGAGTCACGACAGAATAAACCATCTCACTTTATGCAGAACTAACGGTCTGCTGCCGTTACCCCCTACTCATCCACCTGAAACTGTCTTAGGAGGACTTCAGAGAACTGCTCCGGAGTGAACTTCAGCAGCTCTGATTCGTAGAAACGCTCTCAATCAACGGCGTCTCCTCCCTGTAAGTCAGGCCCTGCTTACTCTTCTCCATCATTGCATTTTATCAATAAAAACATGTCTGTCTATTATATGCAAAAAATGAATCTTTGGCAAGACGGACAACATTTTAAGCAGAATTTATCTGTCTATATGCTGGTTTTAAGCTTCATCGTCGTTTAAAGGGCAAACGTTCAGCTTGCGTTTAGAGATCTTTGCTATTTTTCAGATTAATGCGTTTTTTATTCAAGGAGGTCATTTCCTTCTACCGGTGCATCACCAGTCAAATCAGTAGCGGCATCAACTGCCACATTCACACTGGAGAAGTTGGGGTCCATCACCCTGAGGAGCAATGTCAGCGTAAAGCTGGCGGACATCAACCTGATCTCCCAGGCAAATGGTAATATATTTGTTTGGAACAGATGACCCTATCGGCCAGAAGGTTCAGCTAAACGGAATCAGTTACAAAGTCGTCGGTCTGCTTGAGACCAAAGGTTCCAGCCTCGGAGGCTCCAACGACGATAAAATCCTGATCCCGATCTCCACTGCCGAACGCCAGCTGCAGAGTAAAGGAGTCCGCTCTATTACGGTCGCTACCACTTCAGCCGACACTGGAGCGTCTGCTAATGAGAAGCTGGAGAGCAATTTGAATGCCTAATTCAATAATGCGGATAATGCTTTCACCGTATTTGATTCGCAGGAGATGCTGTATACCGTCAACTCTTCTACAGACACATTGTCCCTCGCACTTGCAAGCATTGCCGGCATTTCTCAGTTCGTAGGAGGTATCGGCATTATGAATATCATAATCGTATCCGTTAATGAAAGAACGAGGGAAATCGGCGTCCGTGAGGCGATCGGTCCCAAAAAGTTCGATATCCTGACCCATTTTATAATAGAATCCTTGGTGCTTAGCGGTCTGGGAGGAATTATTGGCGTAGGCATCGGGGTGGGAGGAAGCTGGCTGCTAGGCAAATACTCACCTCATACCGTATCCATCGCCTGGGACATAGTATTTGTATCTTTTATCTTTTCATTGCTGATCGGTATTATCTTTGGTATGATGCCTCCCAATATAGCAGCGCGTCTGCGTCCGATTTATGCCCTTAGTAATGACTAGCAGTACCTTATCTTGATTTATCAGATCATTCGACTGTTCAGAAACTGCCCTTTTATAGCCTTTTGACTGAGAAAAGGGTAGTTTTTTATGCTTCATACCGTAAAAGATAAAAATTTTTATTTCAATATTGCTATTTTAGGAATAAAGACGGTATCGTTTGTTTCAAGAGTGGGTAATAGGTTTTAAGGTTTTGAAATAGAATAAAGATGTAACCATACATAACTATTAAATAAATCTTTACTTATGCAGTTGTTCACCTGTCTCCTTTATCGGATTTCCGGGCGGCTTAGGCCTTATTCACCCGTGTTTCCGCTTATAGGAGTCTGTTCCGGTTAGGGGCCGGAATGGATCCACGGCTGATAGTTATTATTCTAGCAGTAGGCAATACGGGAGAAATACCTTCATATCTGATTAGCAAACTCCTCCATTATCTTTGCAACTGTGGGCTGAGAAATCCTAATTTGTTTTTCATGGGGAGAGGATGGCAGTGGCTGTTTTTTCTGAAGTTAAAGTAACACGCAGATTAATCCTTTTATTCGCAGTAATATCCGTTTTACTTATCGCAATCAGTGTTGCTTCATTACTCTACCTGAATTACACGATCAACAAATTATCCCATTCCCTCTACAACGATGTATATCAAAACTCTGAACTGATACTAAATGCGGACCGGGATCTTTATCAATCTTCCTTGGCACTTCACGCGGTAATGAATACATCCAGCACTGAACAGGAACGGGATCAGTTCGCACTCACATACGAGGACAACATCTCTCAGGCGAAGGAACGCGTTCAAACTGCACAGGACAATCTGTCGCTCTTAGCACAACCTTATTCACAAAGTGAACGTGCCGGATTACTGCTGAAAGAGTTGAAGAATGAGCTGGCGACATTTGATAGCACATTCACCGATTGGCATAGTATGGGACGAAATTTAATTACAGAACGAACAAAGAGCGACTGGAACCCTGAGAAGTTCTCAAGCACATTGTTTGATGCACAGTTGAATGAAACCCGGGGGAGTCTCGACCGGTCAGAGGAACTGATTGACGACTACGCCAAACAAGTTACCTCGGTATTTAAAGATCAAAAAAGCGCATTGTTCGCCCTTTACTCCCTGCTTTTATTCCTGCTTATCCTGTTGATTATTTACCTGGGACGCAAGATTATTGTTCTGCAAAGTGAAATGCTGGAAGAGCAATCCTTGTATCAGTTAATTGGTGAAACCATGTCCGACTTTATCGTGCTCACCGATCTCAACGGTCTAATTCTGTACGCATCGCCTTCGCATTCTACAGTTCTGGGATATGTTCCTAAAAAAGGGGATCCGCTGTCGAATTACATCCGCGAACCGGAAATCGCCTGGGCGAAGCTGAAAAGTGTGGTCAAAGGCACCCCGCGCATGTCCGAGCTTCGAATGCGTGGAGGGGATGGTCAATGGGTCTGGCTGGAGACCAGAGTCTCCCCTATTAAAGGAAGCCGGTCATTCCCGGCACAGTTCATGCTTGTGTCCCGTGAAATTACGCAGCGTAAGCAATATGAGGAGCGCCTGCATAAGCTGGCCTTCTATGACCATTTGACCGCAATTCCCAACAGAGCCCATTTCAAAATGTACATGGAGAACCTGATTACACAGCCGGAAGAACGGCGTCAGGATATCGCCCTTGCTCTCCTCGACTGCGATAGATTCAAACAGTTGAACGATACGCTGGGCCATCTGGCGGGTGACGAATTCCTCCAGTTACTCTCCCGGGAATTGCAGCAGACAGTGAAAGGAGCCGGCCAAGCATTCCGGATTGGAGGCGATGAGTTCGCTGTCGTATTACACCGCTTCACCACACCGGAAATGCTAGATGAGATGTTGAATCGTCTGCTCCAGCTCTTTAACAAATCCTGGTCTGTCGATAAGGGGGCAAGCTTCCACACATCCGCAAGTATCGGTGTCGCCTTGTATCCACAGCATGGACAGACGATTAATGATCTCCTCCGTGCTGCCGACCTTGCCATGTACCGTTCAAAGAGCCAAGGAGGAAATGAATTCAATCTCTACGACCAGAGGATTGATGAAGGGTTTCCGAGCCAGAAGAGCAGCCGTTCCTGAATCAAAAGCGTTTAAATCCTTCACACTTGACCGGTAAAAAAGGCTGTTCCCGTTCATCAGTTGGTATTCTGATGCCGGGAGCAGCCTTTTTAGATGCCATCAACTTGTTAATTGCCAGTGATCTTCAGGTGTTTGACCTGTAAGAGAATCCTTATCACGAATGAGAAACTTTATATTTTCTTGATCCGGAGGGCAATGAATATAGCAGTCACCGCTCCCTTCCTTCTCTTCCCAATCGTTCAGCCGGAGAATATATCCGACCGATGTTATTTCCGGCAGAACTTCTATGTTGGCAACCGCTCGGCCGTCTAACATATACCGGAAATCATATTGTCCATCCTGGATTCCCGTCCCCCAAATCCATAAATTCCAGCCACGATATTCTCCGTCGGTGCGCTCATAATGAACTTCAATCGTCTTAGCACGAGGTTCCGGTTGACTACAGGTATCGTATAGCACCATCATCGACAGCGCTTCAACTTGGACCTGTGCTCCTTCCACAGACCTGAACGCCTCTGTTCCCGCACGGCTGTGATCTACAACGACATGCCAGCGGTTCGCATTCAACGGAAGATCCACGGATACCGGCCAGGTATTGGCATTGAATATCACAAGGATATTATTCCAGGCATCACTGCCTGCATTGTTCTTCAAGATATAAGAAACTACTCCTCCATCACAGCGGAGAAACTCCAGAGAACGCTCAATTACCAGCCGACCATGAAGCCGGAATGCCGGGTGACTTCTCCGTAGTTCAATCAAACCCTGATAATAGTCGAATACAGGTCTAAATAGCTTTTTATTATTCCAACGGATAGCATTAATGACATCACTGCTCCGGTAGCTGTTATGGTCACCATATTTACTGCGCAGCAGTTCATCCCCGGCATGAATGAAAGGGATACCTTGAGAGGTCAACACAATTCCGTTAGCGAGCAGGGAACGTCTTACCGTTTCGTTATTCAGGATATCTTTTTCCAGATGAACATATGGATTCGCACGTGCAATTGCCTCCTCCACAGTACCGCCATCACGTAGTGATCCATTCTCCAGCTCAGGGAATCCTGCTTCCTGGCGCAGGCCACCGGCAGTCATTATTTTATCCCACAGATTCAAATTATCATGAGCCGTAACATAGTTGACAGTCTCTACAGGGGAATCCGCGAAATCATGTATGGCTCCTTTGATCCCGGCGGCAACTGCACTCTCTTTGCCAGGTTCGCCCGTCACAAATCCTCTTCCCCAGCCGTCGCTGTCACCCTTAATGGCAGAACGGAAGTTGTCATTAAACACAGCATATCCTTTGCCCCGCTGAACTCCCTTCAGCGTCTTGTTGATCAGCGGAGAATCCCCTCCTGTCCAGGGCTCACCGTACAGAAGGAGTCTCGGATTGACCTCAAGTCTCAATTCTTCCGCAATCTCCTGCATGGTTACCTGATCGATCAGGCCCATAAGGTCAAATCGGAAACCATCAACATGGTACTCTTTGGCCCAATGGCGAAGCGAGTCCTTAATATATTTGCGTACCATCGGACGTTCTGTAGCCAGTTCATTCCCGACTCCGGACCCGTTAGATAGCTGTCCACTCCAATCATGGCGGTAGAAGTAACCGGGAACCAGCTGTTCAAAAGGGCCTTTCTCAACGGAGAAGGTATGGTTGTACACCACATCCATAATTACGGATAATCCATGACGGTGTAAGCTCTGAACCATTTCCTTAAACTCAACAATGCGGACGCACGGATCAGCCGGGTTGGTGCTATATGAACCCTCAGGCACATTATAATGCTGCGGATCATAACCCCAGTTGTAGCCTGTGAAATAAGGTTGATCCGGCGTTTCTCCCTCAACCTCATCTTTCATCTCATCTACTGTCTGATAATCGAATACAGGAAGCAGATGCACATGAGTTACTCCAAGCTGGGCCAAATGGTCAATGCCTAGCGGGTTACCATCCTCATCTTTAATCCCTGTCTCAGTGAATGCTTTATACTTCCCTTTATGAAGCATACCTGAGCTCTCATGAATGGAGAAATCACGTACATGCAGTTCATACAGCAGAACATCTGCCGGATGCAGCGGAGCCGGTGAAGAATCCTCTGCCCATCCTTTCGGATCGGTCTCCCGAAGGTCCACTATTGCCATCCGTACACCATTGGCAGATACAGCAGTTGCATAAGGGTCGGAAGCTTCGGTTACTGTCCCGTCGCCAAAGGTCACGCGAAACATATAATATTTGCCGGCCAAATTCTCATTAAGCTCAATCTGCCATACTCCGCCTTCTGCAGGCAGCATATGCACGTTACGACCTCTTTCCGTAATTCCAATGGATTTCACCGCATCATCATTGTTACCGCCATTCTCATAGAGCACAAGAGACATCGCCATTGCGGTAGGTGCCCATACTTTAAATAAGCTGCGCTGTGGTGTATAGGTCAAACCGAGATCGCTGCCTTCATAAACTTGAATTGCATATTCAGCATTTATATAATTGTTGCTCATTTATAATCACCATCCTATCATTTCCGGCGAAAAGCCCGAGAAACTATTAGATTCATATATTCCCATACGGTCAGGTATTCATACTCTCTGCTACCATAATATGTAACAATTTGTTCGCAGGATTGGGTTCTTTTATGAATAAAAGTCCCCTCTCATACTTATTATCGGCTTGCAATCACAAGCATTTTAGACTTATGAACAGAAAGTTGCTTTTTTTTAGAAAGTATATTCAGCAAAAAAAACCGGTTCCCTAAGGGAACCGGTAATAAATAGTTGGAAAAGTGGATTGCCGAAAAACGGTTTGGTGCTAAATGAAGAACTATTGACCGATGCTTTGCACCAGTGCAGCTACTTCTTCAGCAGTACCCATTTGAAGAGCCTTGGCAGCAAGTTCCTTCATGTCGGCAGCCGAAAGTTTAGAAATTTGACTGCGCGCCGGCAGAATCGAAGTGGCACTCATACTGAATTCATCCAGACCCAGACCGAGTAAAAGAGGAATAGCTGTCGAATCTCCAGCCATTTCACCGCACATCCCTGTCCATTTGCCTTCGGCATGAGCCGCGTCGATAACAATCTTGACCAGACGAAGGATTGCAGGATTATATGGCTGATACAGGTAGGATACTCGCTCATTCATACGGTCTGCAGCCATGGTATATTGAATAAGATCGTTGGTTCCGATACTGAAGAAATCAACCTCTTTGGCGAATTGATCGGCCAATACGGCTGTAGAAGGAATCTCTACCATAATTCCAAGCTGGATATGGTCGGAAACTTCTTTACCTTCAGCAATAAGATTAGCTTTCTCTTCCAGCAGCAAATCGCGGGCTGCACGGAATTCTCCAAGCGTTGCGATCATTGGGAACATAATACGCAGATCGCCATGTACACTCGCTCTGAGCAATGCACGCAGCTGTGTGCGGAAAATGTCCTGACGTTCCAGACAAAGGCGAACCGCACGGAAGCCCAGGAATGGATTCATCTCTTTTGGCAGATCAAGATAAGGCAACTCTTTGTCGCCGCCAATATCAAGCGTACGTACTACAACCGGTTTGCCGCCCATATTCTCGATAACGGAACGGTAAGCGTTGTATTGAACTTCTTCTGAAGGAAGCTTGTCGCGTCCCATGTACAGGAACTCGGTACGGTATAGGCCTACGCCTTCCCCGCCGTTCTCGATTACACCATTCACATCGTTAGGTGTACCGATATTTGCAGCCAGTTCCACGTGCTTGCCATCAGCGGATACGGTTGGCAGATCGCGAAGTTTTTTCCACTCAGCAATTTGCAGGTCGTACGCCGCGCGCTTTTGCGTGTACTCCGCAACAACCTCTTCGCTTGGATTAACAAGAACTTCACCGCTCAGACCGTCAACGATAACCAGATCGCCTGATTTCACTTCGGACAGAACGTTCTTAGTACCAACAACCGCCGGGATTTCCAGAGAGCGGGCCATAATGGCCGAATGGGAAGTACGTCCGCCGATATTTGTAGTAAAGCCTTTTACATATTGACGGTTCAGTTGTGCTGTGTCCGATGGAGTCAAGTCCTCAGCAATAACGATCACTTCTTCACTGATTTCCGCAGGGCTCACGTATTGAATGCCTAACAGGTGATTCATTACCCGCTTGGTCACATCGCGCATATCTGCAGCGCGCTCTTGCAAGTAGGCGCTCTTCATATTTTCGAACATTTCGATAAATTGAGCAGCTACTACATTAAGCGCATAGTCCGCATTAACAGACTCATCACGGATTTTATCAACCACAGGGCTAATCAATTCCGGATCTTCGAGAATAAGCAGATGGGATTCAAAAATCTCAGCTTTCTTCTCACCAAGTTCGGCTAATGTACGTTCTTTGATGGCCTGCAGCTCAAGCTTAGATTTAGCAAGTGCGTCATTCAGCTTCGCTACTTCCGCTTCAACGTCACCAACCGCAGTCTTCGAGATCGTATAATCCGGGTGTTCCAGGATAAAGGCACGGGCAACCGCAATCCCTGCCGAAGCCGCGATTCCTGAAATTTTAGTCATTCAGCTCTCCCAGCCCTTCTTTGATCATGATCTCTTGAAGTGCTGCAAGTGCGTCTGCTTCTTCACTGCCTTCAGTAATCAAAGTCAATGTGTCGCCAGCTTCAAGACCCAGGGAAAGAACGCCCAAAATGGACTTCAAAGTAACTTTTTTACCTTTTGCTTCTGCAAAAGATTCAGTTCCTTTGAACTTTGTAGCTGTGTTAACCAATGCTGTTGCCGGACGTGCGTGGATTCCATCTTCGTCAATAATTTTGAAAGTTTTTTGCATAATATCCAACCCGCTTTCTATTCGTATTATTTGTTTAAGGTAAAAGTTTTGCGCTCCCTATTTATTATAAAGGAAGCGCATCACCTTTGCACTTTTTACCGAATTTCAATGATATCCTTGTCACCGATAACTACTTTTCCCGGTTTCTTCAAAGTAACGGAAGAACCTTCTGGAAGATTGGAGAAGATCACAGGTGAGATTACCGATGGGGCATGAGCTTTCACATACTCCAGATCAACTTCCATAATCGGTTGACCGGCTGCTACCAGATCGCCTTCTTCAACAAGGACATTAAAACCTTGGCCTTTCAGCTTAACCGTGTTAACCCCGATATGCACAAGCACTTCTTTGCCGCCGTCAGACATAATGCCGATGGCATGTTTGCTTGGGAATACGTTGAATACCTTGCCGTATACCGGTGAAGCGATCTTGCCGTCATCTGACAGGAATGCGAAGCCGTCGCCTGTCATCTTCTGCGAGAATACTGCATCCGGAACCTGAGTGATATCAAGCAGCTCACCGTTCACCGGCGAAACGATATCTTCAGGGATAATCGCTGTCTTTTCTTCTCCAGCGTGTTTCTCTTCAACAGGGGAAGGGATTGGGGTTGGAGCTGGAGTTCTGCCGTTCATAACATCTTGAATCTGCGACTTAATGGTATCGGAACGTGTGCCGAAGATCGCCTGAACATTGTTGCCGACTTCCAGTACGCCGGAAGCACCTAGCTTCTTCAGACGGTTCTTATCCACATGCGCTTTATCTTTAACCTCAACCCGAAGACGTGTAATACATGCATCCAGGTGGGCGATATTGTCCTTGCCGCCAAGAGCGGACAGAATGTTGCGTGGAAGATCGTTGTCAGTAGCAGAAGCAATACCTGTGCTACCATTGTCATCGTCATCATCGGATGGATCTTCACGACCCGGTGTTTTAAGGTTGAATTTCCGGATAACAAAGCGGAATCCGAAGTAGTAAATAACCGCGATTACCAAACCTACCGGAATTACCAGCCACCATGCTGTACGGTTCGGAATGATACCGAAGAGCACATAGTCGATAAAACCACCGGAGAAGGTCATACCGATTTTTACGTTTAGAAGGTGCATTGTCATAAACGACAAACCTGCGAACACCGCATGCACTGCGAAGAGCAGCGGAGCCACGAACAGGAAGGAGAATTCCAGCGGCTCAGTGATACCTGTCAGGAACGAGGTAAGAGCTGCGGATATCATCAAACTGCCGACGAACTTTTTATTCTCGGGTCTGGATTCATGGTAAATCGCCAAAGCTGCTGCCGGAAGACCGAACATCATGAACGGATATTTACCAGTTGTAAATGTTCCCGCTGTGAATTCAGCACCGTCGCGAAGCTGCTGCATGAAGATCCGTTGGTCACCGCGTACAAGCTCGCCCGCTTTGTCTACATACGTTCCGAACTCATACCAGAACGGGGAGTAGAAAATATGGTGCAGACCGAATGGAATTAGTGAACGCTCGATCAGACCGAAGATAAAGGCTGCCAGCGTCTTGTTCGTATCGATCATACTTTGAGACACATAGTTCAAGCCATGTTGAATTGGCGGCCAAACAATTGTCAATGCAAGACCGAGAAGCAGTGAAGTTACAGCAGTCATGATCGGTACAAAACGTTTACCCGCGAAGAAGCCAAGGTAAGACGGCAGTTCGATTTTGAAGAACCGCTTGTACATGGCTGCTGCCAGGATACCGACCAAGATACCGCCGAACACACCGGTCTGGAGTGTTGGAATACCCAGTACTCTGGAATAAGAGAAATCCCCTTGGCTAAGTACGTAGTTGTTGACACCGACTACAGTTCCCATGGTTACGTTCATTACCAGGAAACCGATGATCGCCGCAAGTCCAGCTACGCCTTCTCCGCCTGCCAAACCAATCGCTACCCCAACTGCGAACAGCAGGGCCAAATTATCAAATACCACTTGTCCTGAATTCATCAAGACATTGGCAATCGCCTGTACGGTATTATTCTCCAACGCCGGCACGTACTGCAAAAAGTCCGGGTTGACGAACATGTTCCCGATTCCTAGTAGAAGCCCCGCCGCCGGGAGGATTGCCACCGGAAGCATCAAGGCCTTACCTACTCTTTGCAAAACGCCAAAAAGCTTTTTGAACATTCATGTCACTTCCTTAACTTTGATGTGATTACAAAACAGTCAACAAAAAAAGCATGAGCAATTTACAGTATGTGTTGTAGTCTAACGCTAACGTTAGATTACCCCGAGATAGGGGAATACAACCAAAATACTGTAAAACACTCATGCCTGATCGAATCAGTTACACGTTGATATTCTGTTCTGCTAATTTACAGAGCCCATTGTATCATCGTTTTTTTTATGTTGCAAGCCTGTTTTCAAAAAATATTCAAAGGCTATACATTCTCTTCCGGATTTGCTTTCGCCAGGGCTTCTTTCATGTCTTCCTCGTCTTCCTTCTTCTGCGCTAGGCGCTGCAGATGCACCGTCAGATAGCTGACTTCTGCCGGATACACAGGAATATGCAGACGCTGTTCCATTACCTTCGTCAGCTTCCATGCCAGCGTATACATTTCGGGATACTCTCGTTTCATCAGGTTATCCAGTGAAGAAATTTCTCTGACTGCTTCTCCCCGCCGGAGCCGTTCGAGAACAAACCTCAGATGGGTAACCAGGCGTGAATAATCAATGGAGTCCCTTGGAATCCGGTATTCCAGATTATTTTCTACGAGACCGACCATATCACCGATCAGTACCGAATGCTCTTTCACCTCAGTGATGTGGCGGTTGCTGAGCGCACTGACAATATGCAGTGCCACAAAACCAATCTCATCTATGGGCAGGGACACCCCCATAACCTCATCGATCCGCTTGATTGCATATTCGGCCATTGCATACTCTTCGGGGTAGATCTCCTTAGTCTCATATAAAAAAGGATTATGGATCGGAATATTCTGCTCCTGCCGCCGGATCGCGAACGATATATGATCGGTAAGTGCGGTATGGATATGTTCATTCAGCGTCTCACGGCTGTGCTGCAGAATATAGAGAACAATCTCCTGAACAGCCTCAATCAGCTTCTCATCCACCTGCGGAACCAGCTGTTTGTATTGCTCCTGCTCTTCCTGGCTGCGGAGGATAAACATTTTCTCCACGGAGGACAGTTTTATACGATCACGCATTTTGCGGTTAAATCCTATTCCCTTACCGATCACGACAACCTCGGCATACTGGGGATGCTGAGCGATGATTACGTTATTGTTAAGTACTTTGGCTACTGTTATGCTGCTCACTTTTGACACCTCTTTGATTTTCGAATTCCTGATTCCGGGCAGCAAGCCCTAAAGCGAAGCGGCACGAATAGATTATACATGGGCGACTACCCGGACAGCAAGAATTCAAAAATAAAGATGTTTGTTTTTTAGAAAAATAATCCGATAAGCACCACTAGCACAACCATCAGCACAACTAACATCAATGCTGGAAGAATCATGCAAATAAGGGCTTTCCATGCCGAGAAACGGTGAGCTTCACCTATTGCCTTGAGACCAACCACCATCGCCCACACGCCAAATACCAATTCTACAAAGATACAAAGCAAATATAGAACCAGGATCAGTATATTTGAGTCCATATTCGGAGTCTCGGCTGTAAAGAGTTCTTTGCCCACCAGCAGAAGTTCCGGAATCCACATCAGGGCAATAAGAACGGACGGCATAAATACTCCTCTTGCCAAGGCCACCTTGATTTCAGGTGTAGTTCCTTTACCACCCAACCAGCTGCCGGTAATCCGGAGCAAAGGACTTCCAAGATAGAACATCAGCAACCCGCCGATACCTCCGCCTATCAATGACACCAGCAGTATCATTAATAACGACATATCATCACCAGTATTATTGGATGATGCCCGGTTCAGTGAATAGCTAAAGCCTGCAATAATACTTAACCATAAGGCATTGCGCCCCGGATCGGAAGATTCCAGATAGCTTCTGATGGTTCTTCGCGGCGCGGTCCAAACCGTCAGCCAGGGTGATGTTTTGTTCTCCATAACTTAAACCTCCCGATAATCTCTTGAGGAAATGATTTCCTATTAAAGAGTATACCGGAAAAAGTCTGGTTAAGAATAGTCTGAAAATGCAAAATATTGCCTAAACAGCCCGGCATTCGTCGCTGCCGGGCTGTTTATGTCATAGAACCTCGATTATTGGCTGGTTTTTTCCGAGAAATCGCGCGTGAGTCCCTTGATCATACCCTCCACATCAATGCCCGACACATTCTTCAGCATGGCTGGAGCGGTAGACATCAATTGGGTTACATAATTGCTAACCCGTGCCGCACCTTCACCATTCCCAGTATCCACCACTGTCAGTTTATCAATCGATGCGAGCGGCTGGGCGATACGTCCGGCAAGCTCAGGCAGCATTTTCACAATGATATCGAGTACCGCTGCCTCCCCGAACTTCTGGAATGCTTCTGCCAGCTTCTCTTTAGCCTCGGCTTCCGCCAAACCGCGCAGGCGTATAACTTCAGCATCTGCACTACCTTTTGCCAGCTCCGCATCAGCCACCGCCTTGCCCTCCAGCCGTTTTTGCTCCGAAGTCGCTTTGGCCTGAGTTTCAATGCTGTACTGGAGTGCATCCGCTTCCCGCATTCTTCTGGCTTTGTCTGCCTCCGCCGCCTGTTCGACCGCATAACGGTCCGCTTCTGCTTTCTTCTTCACTTCTGCGTCGTATTGCTTCTCACGAACCTGGATTTCTTTATCCTGCAGGTCAATCTCCCGCATTTTGCGGACAAGCTCCACCTTCATCTGTTCCTCGACGACCATCTGCTTGCCTTTGGCTTCTTGAATAAAGTATGCCTGGTCCGCTTCTGCCTTCGCCGTGTCCTGATCACGCTTGAACGCAGCCACCTTCAATTGATTGTCTTTAGACGCCTCCGCGATATTCGTATCCCGCAGCAGCTCAGCTTTCTGCCCCTGTTCCTCTGCTGCCGCTTTCTGAATGCGAGCATCGCGCATCGCTTCAGCTTCGGCGATCTCCGCATCCCTCTTGACGGCGGCAATCCGTGGCTTACCAAGCGCCTCCAGATAACCGTGTTTGTCACGCACATCCTTAATGGTGAAGGATACGATTTGCAGCCCCATTTTCTTAAGATCCCTTGCGGCTACACCCTGTACCTCCTGCGCAAAACGGTCGCGGTTTCGATATACTTCCTCAACGGTCATTGTACCCAGAATCGCTCTAAGATGCCCTTCGAGCACCTCCTGCGCCTCACTTTTCAAAGATTCAATCGGTTTGCCCATAAACTGCTCGGCTGCAGTAGCCACATCCTCAGTGGAACTGCCCACTTTGATAATGGCAACTCCGTCTGCAATAACTGGAACCCCCTGCTCCGTGTACACTTCAGGAGTAGTTACATCCAGCTTGTGTGACAGCAGTGACATAAACTCGGCTTTTTGAAAAACCGGAAGAATAAACGCACCACCTCCGCGGACAATTTTGATTTTACGGCCGGAACCATCATCGGAAATATGATTATTACCCAGGAATGATCCCGTAACAATCATGCCTTCGTCCGGTCCTACCGTCTTAAAGCGAGCCCAGAAAGCGAGCCCCAGAACAAACAGAACGGCTACGACAACTGCAGGGATGAATAAAAAATCAGGAAGTTCAAACATCAAATAACCTCTCCTTTTCTCTCTTCGAATTCAGATACGAGCGCGACTCCTTCTTTCACGTCCACGACAACCACCTTACAGCCTGCAGGTATAAGAACTTGATCAAAGCTGGCGGCTGTATGCAGGCTATGCCCTGCACCAAATTTCACCATGATCTCACCGAACCCCATCGCAGGGACGGGCACCATTACCTCTCCGAGCTTGCCTGGCAGATCTGTCATAGAGAAACCTGTAGAGACTTCACTTTTCTCCATGGGTCTTACGAAACCAAGATACATCACCACTCCCATGAAGGAGGCCGTGAGCAGAGATAATACAATAACTGCTCCGTTCTCCAGCTCGGTGTACCGGGTTAGAAGAATCCCTGCTCCGCCAAACACAGTCACTGCCCCCGCTATAACGGTCGGACTCAAAAAATCGATAGATACGATATGGAACATTCCGCCTAGCGCATCTCCAATCAGATCCCCCACCAGCAGGCTGACCACAGCAAAAATAACCCCTAGTGCCAGACAGCCCAGATACAGCGCCTCCATACCTTTGTCCTCCTGTCATTTACTAAAAAATTACCATCCTCTTTATACGAAATGGGTATGTCCTTAGTTTCACAATCTTGGGATATTTCCCCATGGCGCTTACTATTCAAAATAACGCAAAAACAGCACGTTCCCTGAGTATGGGAACGTGCTGTTTGTTATGAATTATTTACAACGACATAGTATAGATTTCTACTACATCCTGGTGGTCCAGCTTCCGGAAGTTGCCGAACGGACCAAAGCGGACAGCTTTATCCGCCATAATGCCAAAGTTTGCGTCATCAATTTCATAGTCACCCAGGCGGCTTGGCGCTCCAATGGAATCCCAGAAGCGGCGCAGCGCCTCGATACCTTCAAGACCGGCCTGTTCATCGGATTTACCGGAAGGATCAACGCCAAATACGTTAACCGCTAGCTTGCGGAATCGCGCAGGGTTGCTATTCAGATTGTATTTCATCCACTGCGGGAAGAGAATCGCAAGTCCTCCGCCATGCGGAATATCGTATACTGCGGATACTGCATGCTCAATATTGTGAGTTGCCCAATCGCCGGCGTAGCCCATGCTTACCATACCGTTCAGCGCCATCGTTCCGCAATAAAGAATCGTCTCACGTAGCTCGTAATTCTCCAAATCCTCCACCAGTTTCGGCGCAGTTTCAATTACAGTACGCAGGAGCCCTTCGCAGAATTCATCCTGAACCGGCGTATTAGTATCCAGGTGGAAGTAATGCTCAAGTACATGAGACATGATGTCTACCATACCGTATACCGTCTGGTCACGCGGCAGAGAGAAGGTATGCTCCGGATCAAGAATGGAGAACGCCGGATAGGAGTACGCGCTTCCCCAGCCCATTTTCTCCTGGGTCACTTCATTCGTAATTACCGACCCGTTATTCATTTCAGAGCCAGTCGCAGCCATTGTAAGAACTGTACCCAGCGGAAGAGCCGCTTTAGCCACCGCTTTGCGCTCTACGAAATCCCACATATCTCCATCATACTTTGCTCCAACGGCCACAGCTTTCGCACAATCCAGCACGCTTCCGCCGCCGACAGCCAGTATCAGGTCAATTTCGTGTTCACGGCATAGCGCTACACCTTTATGTACGGTGGACAAGCGAGGATTCGGCTCCACGCCGGACAGCTCGGTGATATTAACATCGAGCGAACCCAGCAAAGAGACGACTTTATCATAAAGGCCATTGCGCTTAATGCTGCCTCCGCCATACATCAGCAGCACGTTTTTTCCGTATTTAGGCACTTCTTGCTGCAAGGCCGACAAGGTACCTTGTCCGAAGATCAGCTTCGTCGGGTTATAGAATTCAAACTTACGCATAGGTGTAGCCCTCCATCAATCTATATTATATCGCACCTGCTAATTATATCCTGATGGGTGGACGCATTCAAATCGTAAACGAGTGTAAGCTGCGAGGACGGGATGGGGATTCTGGCGGGGGGGACGCTCCGAGGACGGGTATGGGGATTCTAGTGGGGACCCGCTCCGAGGACGGAACGATGCTCCATCGCTGTTGTCTCCGGATTTTCTGAATTTACCTTATCGGTAAAAATCCGTAGACAAAGGCGACCGCTCCGATTTACGCTATCGTTCCGTCCTCTCCGCTAACTGCCTGCGGAATCGTCTTAAAAACACCTAAACCATCGTTCCGGCCTCTCCGCTACTTCCTGCGGAGTCGTCTTAAAACACCTAAACCTTCGTTCTGGCCTCTCCACTATTATCAGCGGAATCGTACATCCTTAAAACCTAAACCATTAAACCGGCATTCTCCCGCATTCCCCTGGGAAATTACCTTTAACCCTTAAACGCTAAGCAAAAAAGCACGCCTCCCAAAATGGAGACGTGCTGGTCTTAAATTATTGATGTTCGCCTTACGTACAAGTCAAATTTGTGTGCTAAGCCTTCGAACTTTATAGCGCTCCGATGCTGGCGACAAAACGGCGGAAGGCGGATTGGCCTTCTGCGGTGCGTTTGTACACGCCGGCATGCTCTAGGATGGCTGTGAATTTGATGCCAACCTCGTTCTGCACGGCTGCTATAGCTTCGTCACGGTTCATGGAGGTGCCAAAGCGCTCTACTAGCTCCTGCACCCAGCTTGCATGTAGTGCAAGGGCGTGGGAAGGATCCCCTTGTACAGCCTCCAGCAGGCTTGTATCTCCGGCAAGAATTCCGGCGATGGCGTCGAGCTCTTCCTTGAGGCGTCCCGGCAGAATCGCCAAGCCCATCACCTCAATCAAGCCGATATTCTCTTTCTTCACATGGTGCATTTCCCGGTGCGGGTGGAAGATCCCTTCCGGGTATTCCTCGCTCGTACGGTTGTTGCGGAGCACCAGATCCATCTCGTAGCCGCCGTCTTCTGCTCTGCGCACAATCGGTGTGACGGTGTTATGAGGCACCTGCTGCCCGTCAATTTCTGAAAAAGCCAGTATATCCACTTCTGGATCATTGTACTGCTTCCAGCTTTCATAGATGGTATTACCGCATTCCAGTAGCACCTCAGGGGATGACGCGTTCATCCGCAGCACGGACATCGGCCATTTCACGATGCTGATTGTAACGCCCGGGTAATCTTTATGGGTAAAGGTATCCTCCTTAGGCGCTTTCTGGATAGGGAAGGTATGACGCCCGCCCTGAAAGTGGTCATGCGTAAGGATCGAACCGCCTACAATCGGAAGATCTGCATTGGAGCCGATGAAATAATGCGGGAACGACTCCACAAAGCCAAGCAGACGTTTTAGCGTATCCTTCGTCAGCTTCATCGGCACATGGTCATGATGGAATACGATGCAATGCTCGTTGTAGTATACATAAGGCGAGTACTGGAAGAACCACTTCTCTTTGTTCAGCTCCAGCGGAATCACGCGCAAATTCTGACGCGGCGGGTGATTGACCCGGCCTGCATACCCTACATTCTCGCGGCACAGCTGGCATTTGGGATACACTGGCGGCGGAAGCAGACGAGCCATAGCAATTTCTTTCGGGCTTTTCTCGGGCTTGGACAAATTGATCGTCATCTCGATATTGCCGTAGGGTGATTCCTGCAGCCAGTAGACGTTCTTGGATATGCGGTCCATCCGGATATAGTTCGAATCAATGCTCAGCTTGTAGAACCGGTCAGTCGCAGCTGCAATGCCTTTCTCGGCGGTTAATCTGGCAAATTCTGCATTAACGTCGGAAGGACGGGCCATTAACAGACCCATGATCTTCGCATCCAGCAGATCGCGGTAGGTGTCGGTATTCTCAGGAATAAGCCCGATTTCGAAACCATAGTCGATCAAAATATCCAAAGGAGCCTGGGGACCCTCAAGCTCGATCTTATCCACTTCTCCGAAAAAAGGCTCGCTGAAGCCAAACTGTTCCAGCAGCACATTACGGCTATAATCCACATCCGCGGCTTCAATCAATCCACGGCGCTCTGCAAAAAGTGTAAGCTGCTCTATGGCCTGCAGCGCATTCAGTTCTGCAGGCGTTGTTTTATTCTCGTTGTCCATCTTGATTCTCCTTCTTGATTCTCCATGACAAGGGTCCTTGCTGATCTCTTAATTCCCGTATCCCTGCGGATTAGCAGAATGCCAGTTCCAGGCGCTTTGAATAATGCCTTCCAGATCGGCATGTTGCGGATTCCAGCCCAGAATAGAGCGGGCTTTATCAGAGGACGCTACGAGCACAGCAGGATCTCCCGCACGGCGGTCCTGAATGACCACCGGAATGTCGAGTCCGGTAACGTTCTTTGCGGTTTCGATGACCTGCTTCACAGAGAAGCCGGTTCCGTTGCCAAGATTGAAGACGCTGCTGTCACTGCCGCTGCGCAGGTAATTTACCGCACGGACATGGGCATCGGCCAGATCACTAACGTGGATGTAGTCGCGCACGCAGGTTCCGTCTTCTGTAGGATAATCTTCACCGAACACAGCGATGCTGTCGCGTTGTTTCAGCGCGGTTTGCAGCACGAGCGGGATCAGGTGGCTCTCCGGACGATGGTCTTCGCCGATTTTGCCGCTGGCATGCGCGCCTGCTGCATTGAAATAACGTAGGGCTACGTATTTAATTCCAAGCACTTTATCGAACCAGGCCATCATGCGCTCCATGGTCAGTTTGGTTTCGCCATAGACATTGGCAGGTTCCGTGCGGTCGGTTTCTTCAATCGGCACCTTTTCCGGTTCCCCGTAGGTTGCAGCCGTAGAAGAGAAGACGATCTTGCTTACGCCTGCTTTTTGCATCGCTTCCAGAAGGCATTGAGTTCCGTATACATTATTGTCGTAATATTTCACAGGGTCTTTCATGCTTTCGCCAACCAGAGAGCTCGCGGCAAAATGGATAACGGCATCGATCTCATTCTCGGAGAACAGCTTAGCCAGCAGCTCTTTATCACGAAGATCTCCTTCATAAAACTTGCCGCCCAAGAGAGCCTCGCGGTGCCCGGTCAACAAATTGTCGATAACCACAACTTCCTCACCCCGGTCCAGCAGCTCCGCTACTGTATGGGATCCGATATAACCTGCTCCACCCGTTACCAGAATCGCCATCCTAGTTCACTCCCTTCAATTCTTCCACACCGTTGCCGATGCCGCACACGTAGAACTCACCAACCAGCCCGGATCGTTTGGTATAAGCTTCTCCTACTTCAGTGATAAACCGTTCGATATCATCCTCATGCACCAACGAAACCGTACAGCCGCCAAAGCCTGCTCCAGTCATGCGTGAGCCAAGTGTTCCCGGAATGCGCTGAGCTTCTTCAACCATGATATCAAGCTCATCGCAGCTCACTTCGTACAAATCACGGAGTGAAGCATGGGAGTCATTCATATAGGAACCGAATTGCTTCAGGTCGTTGTTTCGGAGCACTTCCACGGAGTCGAGTACACGCTGGTTCTCTTCCACAACATGGCGTGCACGGCGTTTAACTGTTTCATCCGTAATTTTGTCCTGCAGCTCTTCAAATTGTTCAGGCTTCAGCTCTGCCAGATAGGACAGGGAAGGAAGCTCCTTCTGCAAAATAGCCAGTGCATCGTCACATTGCTGACGGCGCTCATTATATTTAGAGTCTACAAGACCTCTCTTCTTGTTCGTATTGCCGATGATAAGCTGATAAGCACCGGTCACAAATGGTACAAGTTCATATTCCAGTGTGTCGCACATGAGCAGAATCGCATGATCACGTTTGCCATTAGCTACCGCGAACTGATCCATAATCCCGGAGTTCACTCCGACATATTGATTCTCCGCACGCTGCGATAAAAGCGAAATTTCAACGGTGTCCGTATCCCCGCCTTCAAGCGTCAATAAAGCAAATGCGGTAACTACTTCAAGCGAAGCCGAAGAGGACAGACCGGAGCCGTTTGGGATATCCCCGTGGAACAGCAGATCATAGCCGCGTGAGACAGGAGTATCCTTCTTCCCCAGTTCAACCATTACGCCGATTGGATAATCGATCCACTCTCCGCTTTTGGAACTACCGATCTCGGTGTAATCAATGGATGCTTCAAAGGGAAGGTTCGTGGACGCGAAGTTCACTTTACCGTCACTGCGCGGGCGCACAATCAGTGTGGTACCAAATTCAAGCGCAGCGGGAAGCACGTAACCTCCGTTGTAATCCAAATGCTCGCCAATCAGGTTGACCCGGCCCGGTGCATAAAATACCCGCACCTCTTGTCCGCTTTCACCGTATTTCTCGATAAATTTCTGCTTCAGTTGTCCAGTACTCATTAATGTCACTCCATCCTTTCGCTGCATATGCTTGTGAAATCAAAATCGTCTTCCTGTATGCTTATATTATAATAAAACCAGACTGCTTCGGGTAATGCAATCATGTGTGTAATGTATGGATAAATGTGACTTTTCCCGATATACTAGTAGCTGAGTCTATCCGTGTGTATTTACCGGTCCGCATAGCTAACGCCAGATTCAGAAAGGAACACGCACCATGAATGATCACCATGAACAAATCAACCGCGAACACACCTATTCAGTAGCGTCCAATCCTGTCTACTATGAGAAGCAGAATCTGCATGTGCTGTTTGCAGGAAAAAGCCAAACGCTGCCCCAGCATCAGGCCGGGCCCAAAATATACGACTATTATCTCCTCCACTATGTAGAGGGCGGTTCAGGCACTTTCCGAACCGAGCAGAGAAAATATGAACTGGGAGCAGGAGACTGCTTCCTCATTCATCCCGGCCAACTTGTCAGCTACATATCCGATACCCATCAGCCTTGGGAGTACAGGTGGGCGGCCTTTACCGGACATGATGCCGACAAGCTTGTACTGCAGGCCGGATTCACCCCTGAGAAACCGGTGTTATCTACTGCGGAAGGCAGTGTAATACCAGGCAGCCTGTCCGGTATTATGGAAGCCTTTTACGGTAATAAAGAGAGTGCACATTTAACGTCGCTTGGATTTCTGTATCTCATTATCGGAGACGCCGCTCAGCAGCACTCTGAGGATTCACGGCTCCCCGGAGCCGGTTCCCAGGTGAAACGGACTGTGAAACAAATGATTCACTTTATGGCCTCCCAATATGCCCACCCCATTTCAATTGAACAAATGTGCGACAGTTTAGGATATAACCGTGCTTATCTTTCCCGTGTATTCAAGCAGGAAACCGGATTATCTCCCGTCACCTATCTACTGAAGCTTCGGATTGAGAAATCCCGCCAGTTGCTGAGAGAGCGGCCTGAATTATCCGTGGAGCAGATTTCATCCTCTGTCGGATTAACAGACGCCCTCTATTTCTCACGGCAGTTCAAACGCTTCTGTGGACAGTCACCTACAGCCTACCGGATTCAAGTGCTGAGGCATGCCGATTATTAACTGTCCTTCTGAAGGTTGCCCCGTTTATACAACAGCAGCCCGTCCTCGAAAGGGGCCGGGCTGCTGTTGTTCTCATTTCAAAAGGCGGACCTAAGTTATCGGCTAGTCCAACTAATCTATTTTTAACCACTAAAGGCTATTGTAATCGGACAACCGGGAATTCCCGGAAAAGGGATCAAAGCAAATCTTTGACCTTCCCCATTGTCTCTCCAATCCGGCTGGTAATAATCAGATTCGCATGCGTGTCATAGGGAGTCGGGTCACCGTTTAAAAGTGCGGTATGCCGGCCCCGGAAATAGGTGATAAGGCTGGCGGCGGGCTGAACGGTGAGCGAGGTCCCGCCGATAATCAACAGATCCGCATCTGCGATAGCTCCAACAGATCTAACAAGAACATCGTGATCCAGTTCCTCTTCATAAAGCACCACATCCGGTTTAATGATTCCCCCACAATCCGGACAACGGGGAACTGTGTGAATACTGCCGGTGATGGCCTCAAGGCCAAAGTAACGGGAACATTTCATACAATGGTTGCGGTGGATCGAGCCGTGCAGCTCCAGAACATTGCGGCTGCCCGCCAACTGGTGCAGACCGTCGATATTTTGCGTAATGACGGCTTTCAGCTTGCCTGCCTGCTCCAAATCAGCCAGCAAGGTATGGGAAGAATTCGGTATCGCGGATGGATGAATCATTTTATTGCGATAGAAGTCAAAAAAAATGTCCGGCTTGGACATGAAAAAGGTCCGGCTTAGCATAACCTCCGGAGGGTAGGGAGAATTCTTTTGATCCACATATAGCCCTGCAGCCGAGCGGAAGTCAGGTATACCACTTTCGGTTGAAGTCCCTGCTCCGCCAAAAAAGACGATATTATCACTTTCTCTGATCCACGAAGCCAAAGTCTGCAGCTGATCCATCTGAGCAGTTCATCCTTTCTATACATACTATTATCAGGTGGTAATCATTAGTTCGGTGTAATCCGTTATTACGACATCGGCATCGAGCAGATGGCTGCTGCTGCCGCTGCTTGAGGTAATACCCACTGTCAGGCAGAGACCTGCGTTCTTCCCCATCTGCATGTCGGCGTTACTGTCTCCTATTAGGACTGTCTCACCAGGAGTCAATCCCAGCTCCCGGCAAGCTAGTTCAGCCATATCGGGTGAAGGTTTGCCTCGGCTTACTTTGTCCCTTGTGATGACCGAGCCTAAAACGCCGGATAATCCCAGCCAATCCAAGTGTTCAACAGTCGTTGTACTTTCATCCGAGGTGACGACACCAAGCTTAACCGAAGCTCCGGCGCACTGCTGCAAAAAATCCAGCAGACCGGGTAAAGCCAAAGCGCCCCGCCGTTCACGTACTTCTGCCATCGCCTGTCTGCTGATCTCCCGAACAGTAGTCAAGGCCTCATTCCAGGGCATGCCTGCGTAGTACAACTGCCAAGCAAGAAGACCATAGGTTTCTTCCATCGTTGCCATAGACAGCGGCCCTGCCGGATCATACCCGGTTACCTGGCCAGCTGCATTATGCACAGTTCCAAGCAGTTTTGTTCCATCCATCAGGTGCCTTGAACCGATATCCGTAAGAGCAACGTTGATGCCGCTCAGGACATTTTCCGCCCAAGTTCCCCAGAGTGCTATGAAATCAAGCAGTGTTCCGTCTTTGTCAAACAATATGCCTTTGCAAGAATATGATTGTCCATTGACATGCAAAAATGCCATCCCGGTCCCCTCTCTTTAAAAGCCGCCTTAGCGCAGATTTCCAAGCCAGTCGAGCATGACCGTAACCGTCCGGTTCTGCTGCTCATCTGCAGAGATTTTGGCGTCCCCATCGCCTTTCTGTATCCCGTAGCTTCCGAACTGCGCATGGTTGCCTCCCTCCAGGGAGTAATACACAGTATTATCCGGCAGATAGGTGCGCCCTTTCCGGTAACTGTCTTTATCTATAACCTCATCCTCTGTACCCAGAATCGACAGCACAGCCAAGGTTGTCCCCTTCAGACTTCCCTTCTCATCCGGATAGGAGGCAAGAAAAAAAACGCCTTCCAGCTGGTCGGGGTGTTCTGCCGCGTATCTTGAAGCCATTACACCACCAAGTGAATGCCCTCCGAGAACGAAGGTGAACTTGGGATGGACACGGATAATTTCTTCAGCAGCATCTGCTTTGGTTACAGGCAGGTTGAGCGGCATTTGAGCAATATATACAGCATGTCCGGCTGCCGCAAGACGTTTAGCCAGAGTCGAGTAGGCTTCAGCCTCCACAAGTCCTCCAGGGTACAAAATAACCGCTGCCCCTACAGTGTACGCCGGCTCGAAGGTAATCCAATTGTCATTTTTCTCAACGATAACACCATCACTTGAAATCATGGCAGATTCCGCATTACTTGCGGCTTGATACGGGGTTAAATATCTCCAAACGAGCAGTACTGCAACGATCAGAACTGCTGTAATAATTAGTGCGAGATTGCGTTTAATTGCTCTATTCTTCAATAGGGTCCACTCCCAAAAGTAGCTGTATGAGCATTCTGCTCTTACTATTAAAAGTATAATTTAATCAGAGTATTCAAACAACCTTCAACGTATTGGCACAATTATGGGCTATGGTAACGCTTACTAATGTGATATTTTTCACACTGCACAAGGAGTAAATTTAGTATTTTAAAATTAAAGTATTGCAGTAGGCGAAGGGAGTTCATGGCCTTGGATATGGAAGCACGTGGAGAGACTTTTTTTCTTAATCTGCGTTTTATGCTGATCGTCACTGTTTTTGCCAGCAATGCCATAGAGCCTCTAATAGGTACAATGAGCGGTGCCCACTCGCTATATATGTGGATTTTCAGTTTTCACATGCCGCTGTTCGTGCTGGTAACCGGGTATTTCGCCAAAAAGAGTCTGCACGGCTCTGCGGGCCGCAAGCTACTGATGCAAATTGCACTTCAATATATCCTCTTTCAAAGCTTGTATTCCACACTTGATGTGACAATTTTCCATGTAAATGGCATACATCATTCATTCTTCTCTCCTTATCTCCTGCTCTGGTTCCTGGCGAGTCACGCCTTTTGGCGGCTGCTCATGCTGGGTATGAATAAATGGAAACCGTTGAGCCAAATGGCCTTTGCCGTTGTATGCGGGGTAGCCGTGGGTTATCTCCAGCTTGACGGTGTATGGTTCAGCATCAGCCGGACGTTTGTCTATCTGCCGTTTTTTGTGGCGGGATATCACTTCTCGTTTAGCGCATTTACCCGTCTATATACAAAATGGATCAAAGGTATTGCAGTTGCTGCTTCCCTGTTCCTGTTCGTTCTTCTTATGGTGCTAGGGAGTGAGCTTCCGCTAGGCTGGCTGTTTGGCAGCATGACCTTTATGCAGCTTGGACATCATGAATGGTATGCCGGACTTTACCGTTTGGCCATTTATGCCCTGCAATTAACTGCCGGACTGGCATTTCTGGGCTGGGTGCCGATGAGAAGCAGCCGGATGACCGATTGGGGCAAGCGTACCTTATACGTGTTTCTGCTCCACGGCTTTATCGTCCGTCTGGCAGCAGTCTCCGGCCTGTATACCCATCTAGGAAACATGGCAGGACTGTTAGCACTGCTTGCCGCGGCCATCACCCTGACGGTACTGCTGGCCCAGCCGCTCGTTAAGCAATCTCTCCATCTTCTGGTAGAACCTTCTGTCAGTTGGGTCATGACACTGCAGCGCGCTGTACTGCGCCGTTCCTGAATACAGATAACCAAATCCCGTCCGGTGTTCCGGTACGGGATTTTTTTGCATACCATTCCTATAGACTCACGGTAGATAACTGACATACACGCGGTAGAAAAAACAAACCGTTTATGATAGACTCACTAATAACAATGGCAGGCTTTCTGCAAAAGAGACTACTGCCTTTCGTTCAAATTCATATTCGCAGCTCTTCACAGAGCATTGCGTTAACGCGACACAATATGGAAGCACAACTTATTTAGGGGGGAAATATCATAATGGCAGCCAAGAAAATGCGTTCAGACATGATTAAAAAAGGCTTTGACCGGGCTCCGCACCGCAGTCTCCTGCGGGCCGCCGGTGTAAAAGAGGAAGATTTCGGCAAACCGTTCATTGCGGTCTGCAACTCCTATATCGATATCGTGCCGGGCCACGTTCATCTTCAGGAATTCGGCAAGATTGTGAAGGAAGCCATCCGTGAAGCAGGCGGCGTACCGTTCGAATTCAACACCATTGGTGTGGACGACGGCATCGCGATGGGGCACATCGGCATGCGTTACTCGCTGCCAAGCCGTGAGATTATCGCTGACTCTCTGGAAACGGTAGTCTCCGCGCACTGGTTTGACGGTATGGTCTGTATCCCTAACTGCGATAAGATTACACCGGGAATGATGATGGGCGCTCTGCGTGTCAATATCCCTACTATATTTGTAAGTGGTGGACCGATGAAAGCCGGAGTGGACAGCAAAGGCAATAAACTCTCCCTTACTTCCGTATTTGAAGGCGTTGGTGCCCATCAGGTAGGCAAGATCAATGATGCAGAACTGCTGGAATTAGAACAATTCGGCTGTCCAACCTGCGGATCATGTTCCGGTATGTTCACCGCGAACTCCATGAACTGTCTTGCGGAAGCACTCGGTCTTGCACTACCAGGAAACGGGACCATCTTGGCTGTGGCTGAGGAACGCAGAGAATTCGTCCGCAAATCGGCAACCCAGCTCATGGAACTGATTAAGATTGATCTGAAACCGCGTGATATCGTAACCAAAGAATCACTGGATAACGCATTTGCCTTGGATATGGCGATGGGCGGTTCCACCAATACTGTACTGCATACCCTGGCATTAGCCCAGGAAGCTGGCATTGACTACCCGCTGCAGCGTATTAATGAAGTGGCAAACCGCGTGCCTTATCTGTCCAAGCTTGCACCCGCATCCGATATCTTCATCGAAGATGTCGACCGCGCAGGCGGCGTCAGCGCCGTGCTGAACGAGCTGCTTAAGAAACCGGGCGCATTGTTCGGCGACTGCATGACGGTTACTGGCAAGACGCTTGCTGAGAATGTTACCGGTCATGAGATTCAAGACACCACGGTCATCCATACACTGGATAATCCGTATTCCGAGATTGGCGGACTGTCCGTATTGTACGGAAATTTGGCCCCTGAAGGTTCCATCATCAAGGTCGGAGCTGTCGATGCTTCTGTAGGTGGCTACCATAAAGGACCTGCTATCTGTTTCGACTCCCAGGAATCCGCTCTTGAAGGCATTGCGAACGGTAAAGTCAAGGAAGGCCATGTAGTCGTTATCCGCTATGAAGGTCCAAAAGGCGGCCCAGGCATGCCGGAAATGCTGGCACCGACTTCACAAATCGTCGGTATGGGACTCGGCGCCAAGGTTGGCCTGATCACCGATGGCCGTTTCTCGGGCGCTTCGCGCGGCATCAGTATCGGCCATATCTCTCCCGAAGCTGCTGAAGGCGGTCCGATCGCTTTCGTAGAGGACGGAGACCTCATCGAGCTGGATCTGAATAACCGTAAGATCGAACTGCTGGTTGAAGAAGAAGTGCTTGCTGTGCGTCGCAGCGGCTGGAAAGGCTTCGAGCCGAAGGTTAAAACCGGCTATCTGGCCCGTTACTCCAAGCTCGTTACCAATGCCAGCAATGGCGCTGTATTGAAAATTTAATTCATGCATCTAGATGCGTATACTAAAAAGGGCTGTCCTCATCATCGAATGAACTGCACCCCGTCAAGTAGACAGTACAAAAAATAAAAGATAGCTAAGCGGTCTTGGTCCTGAATTCAATGGGACTGAGGCC
>NZ_JBGJZO010000011.1:0-157582 GCF_042610485.1 Paenibacillus oryziterrae
CCTCCATAAACAGTCGAACAGCTTCTACTTTCACAGACTCAGGATAATGCTTAAACTTCTGACCTTTCTTTGCTGGCATAAAAAAAATGCACCCCTTGGAATTACATCGGATTTACCCAGGGGTTTTTCCAATGTCTATTCTAAGGGGTGCACTTCATTGGCAGACTACTCCTTTTTTCAATTATATCGGTGGAACACGAATCGGTACGGAAGTTTTTATGCCTCAGTGTAATCTGATACCGATAAAGTGGTATAGATTCTTAACTAAAGTATATGAACTTAATCGGAGTAGGCAACAGCATTAAAGCTCTCGATACCTATTCGAGTCGCATCTGCTGTGCAAAAAAGATATAGGGTATAAACCAATTCATTCGCCGGTGGAAAGGGTACATTGTAATCGGATGCGGTAATGTTAACGACCTGTACAGCATTTGGATTCGCTCCGGTGACACTTACTGAGTAGAGGGCGTAAGCGACAGGAAAAACCTCTGCATCTCTTACGATGGAAAAAGCAATGACTGAATCAAACGGAGGAGTTTCTGGAAAGGCGAGCTCGGCAATTCCTGAGAATTGTACGCGTATGTTGCTACCTGCATCTGTTACATTGAGGCCGACCTGCCCGATAACTACAGGGGTATTGGCGGGTAAAGGGATAGAGATCGTATTACCAAAGCTTGCATTTTGAGATGTCCGGGCATCAAGAGTGCGAACCATGTGCATACCTCCAATATTATTTTTGAGATATGATATGCAGCTATATGAACATGTTCGTCCGCAGGACGGTATATATTTATTGAAAGAGATTCAAATTTTCCATGCCCCTATATATGTAGCACCGTAAAGCTCATTTAGAAATTTTTTTGTGTAACTCTCTATGAAATCATAGGCTTCTTCCTCATTATCCGTATCCATTAAAAAGGTCTTTTTGCAAAGGGGAAATAAGTGACACCGCGGTCAGATCCACCAATGCTCATGGACAAGGTAGAACTTATGCTTCTGCATAGAAAACTAAATTTTTAAATAATACAATTTTCGACATATCAGTTATATTCTTGAGTGTATAATTGGATGAAAATGAATGAATAAGGTGGCGACACTTACTAAAAAAGGAGGATGACCAAATGATTAAGTCATTTAAAACAGATTTAAAAGCGAACCGTAAAAATCCACAAACGCTTATGGTCTTGTTTACGTATCGCTTTGGAAACTGGGTACACTATCGGGTAAAAAGTAAGATTGTTAAAAAACCGCTATGGATACTCTATAAAGTGATGGACTTAGCTTTTGTTCGAGTCCTTTCTAATGGAGAATTACATGCACAAGCAAAGATCGGTGATTATCTTCATTTGCCGCATGGTTTAAATGGTATCGTTATTAGCCACAAAGCAGTTATCGGCAGTCATGCTACCATCTTTCATCAAGTAACCATCGGCGGCAGAAATAGCTTAGGAGAGCCAATAATTGGAGACAGAGCCTTTATTGGAGTGGGAGCAAAGATACTTGGTCCTATATTGATTGGTAACGATGCGAATATCGGTGCGATGTCAGTAGTTGTTAAGGATGTACCTGATTACGCATCGGCAGTAGGAATACCGGCAAAAAACCTGCTAAGGGATAAACCTAAAACAGAAAATACTAGATAGATGAGGGAATGACATAAAAAAGCTTCCTGGGGATAGTTAAAGGGGATAAAACAGAAAAACTCCTTATAGAATAAGGAGTTTCAAGGATGATGCAGTATAGGACGGATGGGGTTCGAACCCATGACCCCTACCCTGTCAAGATAGTGCTCTCCCGCTGAGCTACCGTCCTGCAACGAAATTTATAATACCATAAGTGGAAGCGGGAAGGCAATGTTTTTTGATAATTGGCATTGAAGTGCTCCTCAGATAGACGGGGAGTCTTTGGTGTGTCATAAATCTCATAGTTGGATCTCACACTTCGTGTTACTATATGCTCATATAATGTCGAATAATGTTAGTTCTTAGTACCTACAGTTCTCGAATACTGTCGAATGGGTCACTTCAATGATTTACACAATATATGATATTAAAGGGGCAAATTGCTATGGCAAAAGTATTAATAGTCGATGATGCGGCTTTTATGAGACTGACAATTCGCGAGGCGTTGGAAGCAGCAGGCCATGAAGTGGTTGGAGAAGCAGCTAATGGTTTCGAGGCAGTAAAAGGCTATCAGCAATATCGCCCCGATATCGTGACCATGGATATCACCATGCCGGATATGGATGGTGTTACTGGCGTGAGAAAAATCAAGGAACTCGATCCCCAAGCCATCATTATCATGTGCAGCGCAATGGGGCAGCAGAGGAAGGTTTTTGAGGCTGTAGAAGCAGGCGCTAAAGATTTCATTGTTAAGCCTTTTCACGCTGACCGTCTGGTCCAAGCTGTAAATAATCAGATCTTGGCTTAGGAAAATTCTTTGACGATTGACTGATGGTGACTGAAAAAATACCAATAAGAAATCCCCTTTAGGCACAAGCCAAGGAGGGGATTTCTTATTTCTGCTGAATTCAGCCGTACTTCATCCGCTTCATCATTCTCCCGCAAGCTTTAGAATATCCTGCGGTTTCTCCAGCTTGTATTTCGCCGGAATATGCTCATGATTCTGGCATCCCCACAGTGCCAGACCGAAATCCACACCAGCATCCCGGGCACACTCATAATCATAGATCGTATCGCCAATATAAATAGATGAGGCGGGGTCGGTGCCTGTAACTTCGAGGAATTTCAGCAGCGGCTCAGGATTAGGCTTATGCTTCTCTGTATGATTTGCGCATACCGCATGCGTTAAGTAATCCATAAGACCAAACGGAACGAAATCATCGGCCAACTCCTTGTCTGTCTTGGAAGTGACGATACCTTGTAGAATGTTTCGGGTCTTTAATGTGCCCATAACCTCCATAATTCCCGGAAACACCTTCATGGAATCATAAAATTCCTTCATATATACATTCCACTGTGCACAGGCATCGTCAATATCTGTGATCCCCAGCTTCGGCAGGGAATAGGTGCCCGGTATCCCCAGCACAAATAATAACTCTCCCGCTTCAACGGTTCTACCATAATTCATTAGCAAAAGCTTCTGAAGCGATCCTATAACTGCTTGTTCTGTATCAATTAAAGTACCGTCCACGTCAAATACTACTGTTTTATACATCCACTTTTCAGCTCCCTTGCATTTGTCTATCTATCATAAAAGATGAAATGGATTTCAGGTCAAGAGTTTATTATCCGGAAATTTCTGCAGCCTTGGAACTGTAAGAAGCGGCTAGGACGTAGAAAACACGTTAAGTAAAGCAGGGTTGCATTCAGCTCAACGATTTATATTTGGCCAGCAGCGTTGTTTCCTCATCAATACGGCTAAGATCAATCCGTTCAAACAGCAGCTCTATATGTTTGATGCGGAGACCAGCTGTAACAGAAACAGGGTGCCACACCGGCTGCCTAAGTGAGAGGAAATTAGAAATTTTCCCACAGGAGAATGGGATAAACGGATGCAGCAGCTGAGCCAAGTTCGCAATAATTTGCACACAGGTGTATAACGTATTTCCGCACGCGGAAATATTTTCTTTGATTTGAATCCAGGGTTTTTGTTCATCGAAATACTTATTCGCCTGGCGTATGTACAAAAAGATGAATTCAAGTGCTTCCTTAAAATTCCCGGCCTCAATCATGGCTCCGGCTTCCCGGTATAAGAGATCGATGTTATGCTCCCAGTCGGGATTCAGGTCTCCTTCAGGGATTTGTCCTGCGAAGGATTTCTCGATGTAAGCCAGGTTGCGGTTCACGAAATTTCCGAACGCACCCAGCAGCTCACCGTTATGGCTATGAATGAATTCTCTCCAGGAGAAATCCGTATCCCGTTTCTCAGGACCGTTCGCAATCAGGAAGTAGCGTATGGAATCGGGCTGGTAGCGGCTGATGATGTCGGGAACCCAGACTGCCCAGTTGCGGCTGGTGGAGAATTTCTGTCCTTCCAGCGTCATATATTCACAGGAAAATATACGGTCTGGCAGGTGAAGTCCCCCGGTTCCCAGCAGAATAGCGGGCCAAATCAAGCTGTGAAAAGGGATGTTGTCTTTGCCGTGTACGTAATAGGCAGTGATATCTTTGCGATCGTGAAGCCAGAAATCCTCCCAATTGCCGCCACTTTCGGCAGCCCACTGTTTACTGGCGGATAAATATCCGCTGACGGCTTCAATCCAGACATAGATCTTTTTATCCTCAAATCCTGCTACAGGTACATCTACACCCCAGGATAAGTCACGGGTAGCCGCACGGTCCTGAAGACCTTCCTCCAAATACCTTTGGGTCAAATGGTTCGCATTTTCTCTCCAGCCTTGCTGGTTATCCGCATATTGCTGAAGCAGGCTTTGAAAGCGGGAAAGCGCCAAATAAAAATGCTCGGTAGGCCGTTCCACAGGAGTAGTTCCGCATATTTTGCAGGTCCGGTTCAAGAGTTCGGACGGATCAAGCAGTGTGGAGCAATAATCGCACTGGTCGCCCCTTGCCTGTTGCCCGCAAACGGGGCAAGTCCCCTCAACGTATCGATCCGGTAGAAATCGGTTATCCACCTCACAGTAGCATTGCAGGATCGATTTTTTATCCAGATGTCCGTGATCCAGCAACCTTAGAAATAGCTCCTGAACTACAGTGTGATGGAACTGCTGGTCTGTCCGTGTATAGCAATCATAACTGAAGCCCAGCTTGGTGAAGCAATCGACAAACTCCTGATGGTAATGCCCGGCGAATTCCCCCGGAGTAACGCCTTCCTGAGCGGCCTGAACAGCAACGGGTGTTCCATGGCAGTCACTGCCTGAGACATAGAGTACCTTATCACCTTTAGAGCGATGGTAACGGGCTAGGATATCTCCCGGCAGTACACTGGCCAGCCTTCCCAAATGCAGTGAACCGTTAGCATAAGGCCAGGCCCCGCCAATAAAAATATGGGTCATCTTAAATTCCTCCTTATTAGTAGACAACAAAAAAGACTCCCATCCCCAAAGGGACGAGAGCCATTGCTCACGTGTTACCACCCAACTTCATCAATGCCTTGCAGCATTCACCTCTTCGGGTACGGCGCAATCTTTCATGCGGATATACCCTAGCACGATAACGGATGCAGGTTCCGGCGCAGCCTACACCCCGGGAGGGGTTCGATGCGCAGCTCTGAGACCATATTCCCAGGGGTTTTCTTTGCTCCTTTTCAGCGACCGGAGCTCTCTGTACAAGAAAATGCCGTGGTACTCTTTCTCTTCATAGCTTTTGTGGTTTCCTAATTAATGGATATCATAAGGAATGGTTCATGTAATGTCAAGAAGAGGTTTTAGAACACCTCATATCGTCAAAGCTGTTAGTCGAGGACGAAAGGAGGTTTCTTTGAAAATGCTCAGCAAAATGATGATGTGGCCGAGTGCAATATTATTATTGCTGGTGATCTCGGGGTGTTCGTATGAGGAACAAGCACCGCCATATACCGGACTCAGGGAGCTTCCTGCACTTAAGCAGCCTTTGCCAATGGACAGAAGTGAAACTCTTTCCCCGGTGATGAAAGATGTCTATAATCGTTCCATTCCAGAGGAAGTATACTCCGATTAACGGGACAGCCGATAAGTCAGGAGCGCTAAGGGAGCGTAGGGGAGGCGCTATACAGCAGAATGAATATTCTGTATAATGGCTCAATTATCGTTTATTTCCTGGGGAGGAGCTTATATCGTTATGGCAGCAGAAATTGTGCATGTGACTACGGACGAACTGCTTCAAATGGGGCTGGAGATCCGGATGAAAGTATTTGTAGAGGAACAAAAAGTGCCGGTTGAAGAGGAAGTTGATGAGTATGATGTCATTGGAGACCAGGTACACCATCTGCTTCTGATGGACGAGGGGAGACCCGTAGCTACCGGGAGACTCACCTATTATAAGAGCGGCGCAGCGAAAATGCAGCGTATCGCTGTCCTGAAGGAATATCGTTCAAAGGGTTACGGCCGTGTACTGCTTCTTGCCCTGGAAGAGCTTGCCCGGGATCTCGGTCTGGACTACTCCATTCTTGACGGTCAATGCCAGGCAGAGCAGTTCTATTTGAAGCTGGGGTATGAAGTAATCTCCACTGAGCCTTTTTATGATGCTGGCATCTTGCATGTCCGCATGCAGAAAGCTCTTTAAACCGCGAATACTCTTCTCCATGCCAGGTAAACCTATGATTGCCTATTGTTGGCGAATTATTGGAGCAGGAGTGGTGCAGAGATGGATAATGAGCGGGAGAGCTTCACGGCAGCACAGCGGAATGGAGATGGAGATTTAATCAGCTTCCAGACTTCTGGAGGCCGCGTGCTTGATTACCAGCAGGCGCTGCAGGAGGTACAAGCCGGCAATATTGCCGGGGTCAATGTGTTCAAAGGTAAAGATGGCGAATTCTATATTCGGGGAGATGCCGATGGCGATCCTACCAATAATCTTGACCAGCTTCCCATGTTCTAAATAGGTTGACTGAAAGAGCCGGACAGCGTCCTTAGACGTTGTTCCGGCTCTTTGTATTCCTTGAAAAAATAAATGAAAAATCTGCCTCACATCCGCGCAACTTGCAAAGAAGTTAGTAGTATATATTAACAGCATGAATTGTTTGGAGGGTTTTTACTATGAGATGGAGAAAAGTTGCGCTGTGTGTAATCGTGTTTTCCTTGATGGGAAGCTCACTTTTATTCGCTGATTCTGTAACCCAGAAAATCCGGGTATGGAGCAATGGGAAAGAGATGGCGGATGGCGGATACCTGATTGACGGGAAGACCTATATCCCTGCGCGGGAAGCCGGTGGAGTAGTATCCTGGGACGGCTCCGGTAAAGTGACAATTCTAAAACCGAATGTGCATATTTTCTTGTTCAAGGGTGATACTGTTTTTGGTAATGTGAATGTAGGTAAACTGAAGTTCAAAGTGTTCAGCCAGGTAGACAGCCTGACAGACAACATTTATTCGGTTAAAGTAGCGATTACAGATCCTTCAGGCAATATCAAAGATATCGATTCCAGGAACATGGAAGGTACAAAAAAGGAAGATTTCTGGTTCCCTAGCACTGAGGTCACCTATGACTTCAAGGAGAATGGGAAATACCGGGTTGGCTTCTACATCAAGGCTGAAAAGAACAGTGATTATGTACTTGTAGCTGAAAAAGTAATCACAGCTCTTGATTAGATATCACCCCGTGTTCTAAATTGACCTGAACTTGTCTGACGTGTTACGATACTAAGCGGAAGATAATTCAAATTAAAGTGAGGTATTTCAATGAGCGATCACAAACATGAGCATGGCCATGAACATGGTGAAGCATGCGGTTGCGGACATGATCACGACCATGAGCACGAGGAGTTTGTGCTGACCTTGACGAACGAGCAGGGCGAAGACGTAGAAATGGTACTGGTAGAGACCTTCGACGTAGCTGATAAAGTATACGCATTGCTGCTTGAGCGCGAGAACCCTGAAGCAGATGGCATTATTCTGCGTATGGAAGAAGAGAACGAAGAAATGGTACTTTACAATATCGAAGACGAAGCTGAATGGAAAGCCGTGGAAGAAGCTTACAATGAGCTGCTGACACAGCAAGAATAGAATTCGATTACGGTACTGGCTGTGGCCTTTAACAGGTACAGCGCTTGTTAAATAAGCAAAAACCCGATGCCTCAGAGGTATCGGGTTTTTGCTTGTATTCAGGTGTTCCGGCTCGCCGAAAGTCTATGAAATCGGGTTGGCCTCTACAATTACTTTGATATTCGTAATCGTGCGGTCCTCAGGCCCTTTAACGGGAAGTCCGATCTGAACATGGTCGATGATGTAATCGATATTATCCTGTGTAATAACTTCCCCCGGCAGAAGAATCGGAATCCCTGGAGGATACACATAAATAAACTCTGCGATGATATATCCTGCGGACTCACGGAAAGGCACGAGCTCAGTGTCGGCGTAGAAAGCATCCCGTGGAATTAGGGCTAGCTGCGGAATTTCCGGTACTTGCACCTTAAGTTCGTAGATTTCACCTTTACTGTAATGAACAGCGGACAACACGCGTAGAGCAGCCAGAAGCTTATCTACCGATTCACGGGTATCTCCAGGTGTAATAAGGCAAAGAATGTTATACATGTCGCTCATTTCAACTTCGATGTTGTATTTCTCCCGGAGCCAGTTCTCAGTCTCGTATCCGGTAACACCGAGGTGACGGACGTGAATACTCAGCTTGGTAGGGTCAATATCAAAAGTTGCCTCGGTACCGAGGATTTCTCGGCCAAAGCTGTACAAGCCGTCGATTTCGTTAATCGCCGTACGGGCATAGTTGGACAAGGCAATGGTTCTCTCTGCCATTTCATGGCCGTTCAGGGCAAGGTTGCGTCTTGACGTGTCTAAAGATGCCATCAAGATATATGAAGTTGAAGTTGTGGTCAGCATGCTGAGAATGGTCTGAACCCGCTGAGGGTTGACCAGACCGGTCTTGGCATTCAGATTCAGTACCGAGCTTTGGGTCATGGAGCCCCCCAGTTTGTGGACGCTGGTTGCCGCCAGATCCGCTCCGGCTTGCATAGCCGAGATCGGCAGATCCTCGTGAAAATGAATCAATACTCCGTGCGCCTCGTCCACCAATACCGGGATCCCATAGCTATGGGCCAGATCGACGATCGAACGAAGATCCGCACATACGCCAAAGTAAGTAGGATTGATTACAAGGACGCCTTTGGCATCCGGATGGCGCTTAATCGCGCGTTCGAGCGAGCTCGTGGTAATACCGTGATCTATTCCAAGGTTCTCATCCTGTACAGGAGAGACAAAGACCGGCTTGGCTCCAGAAAAAATAATCGCTGACATGACTGACTTGTGAATGTTCCGCGGTACGATAATTTTGTCACCCGGTGAGCATACAGAAAGGATCATGGTCATAATGGCATTACTTGTACCTTGAACGCTGAAATAGGTATAATCAGCACCAAAGGCTTTCGCGGCCAGTTTCTGTGCTTCCTGAATGACTCCGGTAGGCTGATGTAGATCATCAAGCGGTGCGATATTGATCAGATCAATGGATAGAGCGTTATCGCCGATAAACTCACGGAATTCGGCATCGGTTCCTAGCCCCTTCTTATGCCCGGGAATATGAAATTGCACAGGGTTTCCAGCGGCATGCTTTTTAAGAGCAGTGAAGAGGGGAGTACGGTGTTGATTCATTTAATGCTGTCACAACCTTTCGTGAAGAGTAATTTTTCAAGCAAGCATCAGTATAACAAAACAATCATCATAATACTAGGATGTGAATGGAATGGCAGTACATGCAGAACAGCGGACGCATATTAATCTAGCGTCACCGTTTATAGTCAAGATGTGGATTATCATTTTTCTGGTGGAGTTTGTGAAGGGTTCCCTGCTGGTTGCCCTGCTCCCTGTGTACATGGAGAACATCATCGGCCTCTCGGTAACAGTGGTGGGATTCTCCTTTGCCCTGCAGTATTTGGGGGATAATCTGCTTCGAAGCCCCTCAGGATGGTTGATGGAAAGAATCGGGTTCCGCTGGACGATGACGGGCGCGCTGCTGATGATCGTGCTGGCAGTAACTATGATAATCTATGCCCGTGATGCCTTTTGGCTGTCGGCAGCTTGTCTTATTCTTGGTATTGGTACCTCGCCGCTGTGGCCGTGTGTAATGACTGGCATAACAGATCTGGCCGGGTCTACCAAAAGCGGCAGCAGCGGTGCTGCCATGGGTGCTGTCGAAATGGCTTCCCTCGCAGGTACTGGTGTGGGTCCGATTACCGTTAACTTTCTCATCGATCATGGCGAAAGCTACAGGGTGGCTTTTCTGGTGCTGCTCTGCTGCGCTGCAGTCGTTGCAGCGGTTGCTCTGCTGCTTCCTTCACGGATAACACACGTTACCCCGAATATAACTACCCATCCGGCTGAAGAGCCTGCCAGAGGACGTAAAATTCCAAATCCGTTGAAGAGCCTGAAACGGACACTACAGCAAGTAAAAAGCTCGCTTAAGGTAAGCCGTCTGCTATATCCCGCATTGTTCTTGCAGGCTTTTGCCATTGGCTTAATGACCCCGGTAGTTACTTTATTCGCTCGCAGCGAGCTGCATGTAACCCCTAACCAATTCAGCTTGCTGCTTATTGCTGGTGGGGGGATCACGGTTCTGGCTTTAATACCCGCAGGAAGATTGGTTGACCGGATTGGTACAAATGCATTCTTGAACACCGGATTTCTGCTAGCTGCAGTAGCACTTGCTTTATTTTCCCAAGTACGCTGGCTTCCGGTTGTATTTGTTGTTGTAGCCCTTGTCGGGATTAGCTATGCGCTGATTCTCCCGGCATGGAACGCCTTTCTGGCTACACTGATTCCAAAGGGTGAACGTGGTACGGTATGGGGACTGTTCCTGACCTTACAGGGCTCGGGGATGGTGGCAGGACCGGTATTATCCGGAAAGCTATGGGATACCGTAGGACATGGTACACCATTTCTCGCCAGTAGTCTGGTTATGCTTCTGCTCTTTGTCCTGCACCTGCTGATTGTGCGCAGAACCCGGATGAAAGCCGGGGAGGCTAGCTGAGAATAGCGAGTTCCAAATCATTGCAATAAACGCCGCTGGCAGCCGTACTTGACGGAGACCAGCGGCGTTTATTGTTTAGAAAGACATCCGGTATAAAGGCAGGAGTGTTTCAAAAGTCTCCGTGATTACCTTCAGTAGTGCCTCTCCATCCGAGAGAAGAGGATCGTCTCTATCCAGACGGAGTCCACAGGTGACTTCACCTTTTTTAACTTCCTTCAGCTTGCGTGCAATTTCTTCGAAATCCTTACCGGACATCTCCGTCTGCTTGATCCCACGTGGATCCAAGTGATCCGTAGACCAGAAGTAGCTGCCGGGCAGCGATTTGCGGATGTTGGTTAAATGACTTGATAAGGCGTCAGCAAAAATCAGCTTGTTCGGACTCTCATAGATAATTGCGAACACAATAAATACGTGGCTATGGAACATGCCGACCTGAAAATGAGGCAGAGCCTTATATCCGCGCTTAGCAGGTCCCCAAGCGACCCATGTATCATTAGGCGGATGTACGGTTCTGCGGGCATGCTTGGCTACGTGGGGGAACATCTCTTCCCCGCAGACTGCCGACAGCACGGGAGATATTTCTGCACCCAGTACATTCAGCTTCGGACGAACTTGCTCGATTAGGGCATCCATACGTGGTGCTAGCCCTGGAATTAGAAATACATCAAAGTCTTGCTCAGTAAAGCCGGAAAATGACATGGTTGACCACCTTATCGCGAGAACGCTTGATTTATTTTTTGCCTTTTGCAGGATTAAACCGGAAGATAACGTTTGGAGATATGCTGTTGCGGGTAAAAATAGTCAATAAACCAAGTTACCGCTACATAAACTGAAGTATAAAATAAGAGTAGCACGAACGCAAAAAGGAAAAAGATGCAAGTGGAGGTCCGGCCGCCTAAAGTGACTCCGTAAATGAAGCAGATGCTTGCCAAGCCGCTTTGCAGAGGCAAAGCTTTTAGGGGGGAGTGCCGTGAACAAAAATGATGAGGTGGAGTATTGCAATCTGGAGCTCCGGTTTGACCGCCAGCATATTCAGGACCTGATTAAAGATCTGATTCAGGATGGCTATTCCCTGTACTGGAGTGAGGACGAGACATTGTTTGTTATCTCCGTCCGTACCGGCCGGAAGCTGGTGAAACTTCGCTTTCAACGGATTAAGGAAGGCTACAAGCTGGTGGGCGATTACATGATCCGGGATGCACGGTTAGCAGAATGGATGGAGAAGCTGATCGGTGATATGCGAGGTCACGCCATCGTTAAACGTTTCCGCGACCGGCAGATTATTATTGAGAACATCATGTTCGGAGAAGTGATCCGGCTTGTGGAAATTTCGGGCTACCAGCAGCGTGTGTTGTACCAGAAAGGTCCGCTTTTAACAGATCAGGAGCTTACTAAGCTGTTCTACTCTTCTGAAGGCGAAGAACGTATCAGGCAGGCTAGTACGGATGTGGATATGCTGCTTGACCGGCTCAAGGAAGCTTTGAATCTGGAGAACGCAGATGAGGTTCAACGGTGCAAGGAAGAGCTTGTTCTTCTCACCCGGGAGTTAGCTAAATTGGAATGGTAAGGTATCCAGAGCAGATGTATCCAAGGCATCCCGTAACAGGGATGTCTTCATTTGCATGTAACCTGTTTAAATATAACAACTGTGCGAAGAAAGCCGTGGTGCTACATGTGCAGACAACTTGCGGACAGGGGTTCACTTCTGGTGATAAAAAAGTTAAAATAAATACATTGTGTTTCAATTTCCTTACACAAGGCATTGTCAATGAAATTGATCTCTTCACGCAGGACAAGCTTTGCTGATCTTTTTAAAGAATGGTATTCTTAAAATAATCTCTTGTTCTGCAAGAAATGGCTTACACAAAAATATAGGGTGCAAAGGGTGGAGACCAGATGACAAAACAACAAATCGGCGTTATCGGCCTGGCGGTAATGGGCAAAAACTTGGCTCTGAACATCGAGAGCAGAGGCTTTACGGTATCGGTATTCAACCGTTCCGCAGAGAAGACGTATGATCTTCTGAAAGAAGCTCAAGGCAAAAATTTGACGGGTGCCTTCACTATCGAGGAATTCGTACAATCACTGGAAACACCACGCAGAATTCTAATCATGGTTCAGGCGGGTGCAGCAACAGACTCGACGATCGAGCAGCTTCTGCCTTATCTTGATCAAGGCGATATTATTATCGACGGGGGCAATGCATATTTCCCTGACACAGTACGCCGCAGCAAAGAGCTCGAAGAGAAAGGGTTCCGCTTTATTGGCACCGGTGTCTCCGGCGGCGAAGAAGGTGCTCTTAAAGGGCCTTCCATCATGCCTGGCGGACAAGAAAGTGCCTATAAGCTGGTTGAACCCATCCTTACGGCTATTTCGGCCAAAATTGACGGTGAGCCTTGCTGTACATATATTGGACCAGACGGTGCAGGGCACTATGTGAAAATGGTGCATAACGGTATAGAGTATGGTGACATGCAACTGATCTGCGAAGCTTATCAACTATTGAAAGATGTGCTTGGTCTGGATGCCAAGGAACTGCACAGCATCTTCAAAGAGTGGAACAGCGGCGAGCTGGACAGCTACCTGATTGAGATTACTACCGATATCTTCTCCCAATACGATGAAGAGACCGGTAAACCGATGGTTGACGTGATTCTGGATGCAGCCGGACAAAAAGGAACTGGCAAATGGACAAGCCAAAGCTCGCTGGATCTGGGCGTACCTTTGTCCATGATTACCGAATCCGTATTCTCCCGGTTCCTGTCTGCAATGAAGGATGAGCGCGTTGAAGCCAGCAAAGTGCTGAGCGGTCCGGCAACAACACCTTTCCAAGGAGACAAAGCAGAATTCATCGAGAACGTCCGCAGAGCGTTGTTCGCCAGCAAAATCGTATCCTACGCTCAAGGTTTTGCTCAACTGCGCGTTGCTTCCGATGAATACGGCTGGGATTTGAAATACGGCAGCCTGGCTAAAATCTGGCGCGGCGGCTGCATTATCCGTTCCCGCTTCCTGCAAAACATTACGGATGCCTACGAGAGCAATCCGGATCTAAAAAACCTGCTGCTGGATCCATTCTTCAAGGACATCATGGGATCCTATCAGGATGCATGGCGCAAAGTTATCGCTTCCGCTGTAACACTGGGTATCCCGGTTCCTGGCTTCTCCAGCGCACTGGCTTACTACGACAGCTATCGCACAGAGCGCCTGCCGGCGAATCTGCTTCAGGCTCAACGCGATTACTTTGGTGCCCACACCTTCAAACGTGTAGACAAAGAAGGCGTGTTCCATCACGAATGGTTGTCTGAATAAATTTCATGTTTTTTGTTCTCTTAAAAGTCCGAAAGCCCCGCCGTATGCGGGGACTTTCGGACTTTTTGCTGTTCTGCTCAAAGAAATGAAGTGCAGAGAAGCACATTGTGTAATGTTTTGGGGCTGTGTTATGATATGACAAATGTCGCCGCTTGGAGGTAGTCATGGCTGAAACACCAGAGGAAAAAGTAAACATGGGAAGCGCGAACGACGGCAGGAATATCATCTTAGTAGGGATGATGGGAACGGGTAAATCGACCGTGGGACAACTGCTGGCGCAGGAATTAGGCTTTGAGTTTATTGATCTTGACAACGCAATCGTGAAGAGAGAAGGGCGCAGCATTCCTGAGATATTCGCAGAAAATGGGGAATCCTATTTCCGGGTTGTAGAAACGGCTGAGCTACAGATTTCTTTGCTGGGTGGAGGTAAAGTCATTTCAACAGGCGGGGGGGCCGTATTGGCTCCGGGCAATACCTCAGTAATGCTAGAGAATGGTTGCGTTATTGCCCTGACAGCTGCTGCTGAAGATATCATTTCGAGGGTTGCAGAAGATAAAAACCGGCCGCTGCTCGCCGGCAATGCGGAGGAACGGGTGCGGCGCTTAATGGAAGAACGCCGAAATGCATACCTGTTCGCGCATTACACGGTCGATACAACGGGACTTCGTCCGGCACAAGTGTCGGAATATATTTTAATGCAGTACCGCGGTTAAGCTTTTAGGCATTCCATTCGATCATGCCGCCGTAGAGATTGGCTATTCTATCGTAACCGTACTGGCGGAGATACTCGCAGACACGCTGACTCCGCGCACCTGAGCGGCAGATAAATATTGTCACTGGTTCTGTACTGAGTTCATCCAAACGGTATGGGATTTCTCCCATTGGAATATGGAGTGCGCCGGGAATCATCCCTAGGGCTACCTCTTCATCTTCCCTAACGTCGATAAGGACAAGGTCTTCACCTGCCTGTAGACGCTGTTGTAATTCCTGGGTTGTCATCTGTGGAATGTCGTTCATCGGGTGTGACCTCTTTTCATCGGAAATTATTCCAATCATAACACAGGCACGGAACTCAATGTCAAACGGGCCCGGCTTGTCCTATATCACTATACAAAGGAGCAATTATCATTATGGACGTTATTGTTAGGCCTACGCCAACTCTGCAAGGAGAATTTGGTGCCCTTTCTTCCAAAAACTACACCACCCGCTACTTGCTGGTAGCCGCTCTTTCTGAAGGTGTCAGCACCATCTACCACCCTGCTCATAGCGAGGACAGCGATGCCATCCGCCGTTGTATTGCAGATCTGGGTGCGGTGCTTACAGAGGATGAGGAGAAAATCGTCATCCAGGGTTTTGGACGAAATCCTCGTGATATCAAAGAGCTGAATGTAGGTAATGCCGGCGCTGTTCTGCGGTTTCTTATGGCTATAGCTTCCTTCTGCCCAGAAGTCACTTTTGTAAATACATATCCTGACTCACTGGGAAAGCGTCCGCATGATGACCTGATCACCGCGCTCGGGCAGCTAGGCGTGGAAGTAGATCATAACCAGGGGAGACTACCGATTACCATTCGGGGAGGCAAGCCAGTAGGCGGCAAAATCTCAGTATCGGGCGCTGTCAGCTCCCAATTCCTGAGTGCACTGCTCTTCCTTACTCCGCTTCTGGATGAAGACAGTGAGATTACGGTTCTCGATGATTTGAAGTCCAAGGTTGTTGTCGGACAGACGCTTGAGGTGTTGGAACAGGCTGGAATTGTTGTGCATGCAGCAGATGATTACATGTTCTTCAAGGTTCCCGGCCGCCAGAAGTATGCTGCCAAGTCTTATATCGTGCAGGGTGACTATCCCGGTTCGGCAGCTGTACTTGCGGCGGCGGCGGTGACCCGGTCGGATGTGAAGATTCATAGACTTGCTGAGAATAGCAAACAAGGAGAGCGGGCGATTGTAGATGTTCTCCGTATGATGGAAGTGCCGTTGACCCATGAGGAAGGGATTGTGCATGTGCAAGGAACCGGTGTGTTGAAGGCCGTTGAATTTGACGGAGATGCCGCTACGGATGCTGTACTGGCGATGGTTGCAGCGGCGGTATTCGCCGAAGGTACTTCCCGGTTCTACAATGTGGAGAATCTGCGGTTCAAGGAATGCGACCGGATTACCGACTATTTGGCTGAACTAACCCGTGCGGGTGCTAAGGTGGAGGAACGGCGTGACGAAATCATCGTACACGGCATGCCGGAGGGTGTGGAAGGTGGCGTGACAATCAACGCGCACTACGACCATCGTGTCATTATGGCATTGACGGTGGTGGGCCTGAGAGCCCGTAAGCCGCTAGTGATCAAGGACGCACACCATGTTGCGAAATCGTATCCGCAGTATTTTGACCATTTGAGTGCGCTTGGTGCTGACGTGGAGTGGGTACAATAGAAGTGTAGATTTAATGTGGTTCCATAGCCAGCCCGCCTCTTTATTTCATTTAATAAATGTGCTCGGGTGTCTGGATGAAAGTACAAGTGGAATGGTATACAATTAAAGTTGAATACTATCCTGTTAACTTCCTTTGAAAGGGGCAGTAAAGATGAGCTTTGAGAATCCCAGCAGGGACAAAATTGGAGATATATTAGCTTCCGCAGGCAATATTGCAGTTGTCGGGCTTTCAGATAAGTCAGACCGCACGTCCTACATGGTGGCATACGCCATGCAAAGCCGTGGCTACCGCATTATACCCGTCAATCCTTTGGTGGACGGAGAGATTCTGGGCGAGAAATGCTACCATACATTGGCCGATATACCTGAGCCCGTAGATATCGTCAATGTGTTCCGCCGGAGTGAATTCTGCGCCGAAGTGGCACGGGAGGCGGCTGCGATTGGTGCCAACATACTGTGGCTGCAGCAGGGTATAGTCAACGAGGAAGCGGCCGACATTTGCGCCGAGCACGGCATGATCGCCATCATGGACCGCTGCATCAAGGTAGAGGAAGCCATTACCCAGCAAGGTCGCAGCCGGGCGTAAGAGTCATTAAGCGGGGCCGGAACCCCGGAACCCCGGAACCCCGGAACCCCGGAACCCCGGAACCCCGGAACCCCGGAACCCCGGAGAGGTCTTTGTTCAGACGGATTGGTTTTTTTAACCGAATTTGATAAAATTGCACTAGACGAAGAACGTCCCTTAGCCGCATGAAGCATTTGCGGTAAAGGGCGTTTTTTTATTTTTTAGGAGGGGAACATTTATGGCGTTTGAGGTAGTACATAGCTTATTTTTCCAGGAGCACTTAAGTGCTAGAACAGGGGAACGGAAAGGCAGGATGAATAGAGGCCATAACCATGCTGAGAAGCTTTTTCTGAGTAATGTTTGGTGGCCCTTGTTCGAATCGCTGGACAATCTTCATCCGGAGTATGAAATTTATGATTGGAACCGCAAATCACAGTTTATTGATTTCGCCTTTCTCCCGCCTAGTGGCGCCAGGTTTGGTATTGAGGTAGACGGATTTCAAAGCCATGTGAAAGATATGGACCGCGAGAAATTCAGCTATGCGCTGAACCGCGATACATTTCTGACCGGTATGGGCTGGAAGATGCTTCATTTCTCCTTCGATGATATCCAGCAGCGCCCAGAAGTATGTCGGATGCTACTGCAGCTTGCGTTAGCGCCGTACTTAACACGCAAAACCGCAGGTAGAGAGATCTCGGCGGATGAGAAGGAAGTACTGCGGATGGCGTGGAAGTTAGGTAACGGAATCAGGCCTAAGGATGTGAAAATGCATTTTGGTATTAACTTTCGAACGGCCCGGAAGCTGCTCACCTCGTTAAGTGAAAAAGGCTTTCTTGAGCCCAAAGAAGGTGGGAGAGGCGTGCGGAATTACGAGCTCAAGGTGCTGCATCCTGATCAAGAGTGGTAAGAGTACAGTAAGAGCGCGGAGTTTGTTCTGATTGCATTTCGTGCAATTGAAATAATGAAAAAAGGAGTGGAAATAGGATCTGTTGTATTTTGTACAATTGAAATTCCAAAATATAGATAAAACCGGGTGTTTGTAAATAATCTGATGCACAAAGTGCAACAGAAGTAGAAAATGACCGATTATATTGGAAATCTGATGCACAAAATGCAACAGAATGTGAGGGGAGCGGTTATCGGCTGATATTTCACTCCATAAAAGCAACAGAATGTGAAGTTGAGCGTTTCTTTTGATCTTATTCTCCACCATAAGCAAATGAATGGTAATGTTGAGCGGTTTATAGGTTAAATTGCTGAACAACATACAATTGAATATGAGGCGGAGCTTTATGATGCCAATTGCTGAGAGTTGGTCGCCCATCCAGGTCCACTGAACCCGTCACAGGGAGCGCTAATGAACATTTTTGTGCCTAAAAACACTATTCTCCAATATAGGCCGCAAGACCCGCCCCATAGAATTATAACTTCAGCAGCTTGTCCACGGATTCTTTTGACAAAAGCTGTCTCAGCGCTTACCATTCAATATAGAAAGAAAGGAGAGGGTCGCCTTGAATTGGCTGGGTTCACTGCAGCAATTAGGCAGAGCCGTTATGCTCCCTACCATGGTGTTGCCGGCGGCAGCTATTCTTCTTAGCATAGGCAGCTTACCGTGGTCTGCATGGGGACTTTCTTCGGTATCCGAAGTGGCAACATATGCAGGGCAGGGGATTTTTTATTTTATGCCTTATCTCTTCGCTGTAGGTGTAGCGTGGGGATTGTCCAATCAGGCTGGACCAGCGGGACTTGCCGCTTTGGCGGGAATGTTCACCTATGATCGAATTGTTATCAATATGGGAGACGGGAGCATTCAACCCGCTACACTCATTGGGATATTGCTCGGAATTGTTGCCGGCGTAGCGCATAATCGGTTTAAAAATATCAAGCTTCCGGAAGCGATCCAGTTCTTTGGAGGGTCGCGTTTTGTTTTGCTGTTTATGGGATTGTTCTCGGCATTATTCGCCTGGGTGATGCTGGGGGTCGCGCCGGTTCTGCAGCTGGGTCTGGAAGATCTGTTTAGAGTGATTCAGCAGACTGGCAGCTACTCACTGTTCCTTTATGGCGTATTGTACCGAGTATTGACTGCTTTTGGATTACATCACATTCTAAACAATGTGTTCTGGTTCGAACTGGGGACGTTTACAACGCCTGACGGTATGGTTGTTCAGGGCGATTTGCCGCGTTTTTTTGCCGGGGATCCGACTGCAGGCAGTTTTATGGCCGGATTGTTTCCGATTATGATGTTTGCGCTGCCAGCGATAGCATTTGCTATTATCCAGGAAGCCCGTGAGGATTTAAAGCCAAAGATCAAGAAGACTTTTTTGCGTGCGGCTTTGGTCTGTTTCCTGACTGGAGTGTCAGAACAGATTGAGTTCGCATTCTTATTTGCTTCTCCATATTTATTTATCGTCCATACCGTAATGTCCGGTCTGGCTATGGTGCTGACGTACTGGCTTGGAATTCATCACGGCTTCTCGTATTCGGCGGGTGCAATTGATTTCTTCCTGAACCTGCATCTGTCGCAGCGGGCATGGCTGATCATTCCTATCGGGATCGGATACGGAATCGTTTATTATAACTTGTTCCGCTGGGCGATCAGGCGCTTTCAAATCCCGACACCTGGCCGTGAAGAAGGCTCAGAGCTGGGCGATTGGGCAGGGAATATTCCTTATCAGGCGCCTCTTATTCTGGAAGCACTTGGAGGTAAGGAGAACATTGTTCAGGTTCAGGCCTGCATTACAAGGTTAAGGCTTACGGTGCATAATGACCGATATATAGATACAGGGGCTCTTAAAGGTCTTGGTTCGGCAGGAATTATCAAGCTTGGCGGCGGTAATGTCCAAGTCGTATTTGGTACCTATTCCGAGCTGATCCGCGAAGAGATTAATAAGCTGCTGCTCCGTGATCTGCCGCAGGTATTGTTCGCTGCTCCGATGCAGGGCCGGATGCTGCCGATTGAGGAAGTTCCGGATCATATTTTTGCGGCCAAACTTGTGGGTGATGGAGTTGCTTTCATACCGGAGAAAGGCGAACTCGTCTCCCCGGTGTACGGCAAAGTCATGCACGTATATCCTACGATGCACGCGATCGGTGTTTCAACGCCGGAAGGATTGGAGGTACTTATGCACATCGGTATTGATACCTCCCAGCTAAAAGGGCCGTTTGAGTCGTTGGTGAAGGAAGGCGACAGTGTCGAGCCAGGCCAGCTTTTGGTCAAATTCGATCTTCCGTACTTGCGAGAGCATGCCTCTTCGCTGGCAACACCAATGGTGATTACCAATCCGGACCGTGTCAAATCCTGGAGCTACGCTCCATTTAAAAGTGTAAAAAGAGGACAGTCCTCCGTGATGTCGGTTGTACTGCATGAAAGTAATGTTGGAGGGGTTGAACCATGATACAAGGCATTGGCGCCTCATCAGGTGTTGCCATCGGGAAAGCCTTTGTTTTGCCGAACTGGGAATGGAGCCTGCCGGATAATGAAGTGAATCCGGTGGATCTGGCTAAAGAATTTGAGCGTTTATATGAAGGTATCCGTACATCCAAGGATGAAATAGAGTTCATCAAACGGGAATTCCGTGAGGTCGTGGGACCGGAGGAGTCCAGTATTTTTGATGCACATCTGGCCATATTGGATGATCCGGTGTTCATGAGCGAAATCCGCGGCATCATTGAACGGCAGTACAAAGCGGCAGAGGTTGCCGTCAAGGAAGCCATCGATCATTTTGTAGCGATGTTTGATCTGCTGGATGATGAATATATGAAGGAGCGGGCGGTTGATATCAAGGATGTCGGCAATCGTCTGTTGAAGCATTTGCTTGGAGCACCTGAGGTGACTCTGCCTTCCGATACACAGCCTTATATTCTGGTGGCCAAAGAGCTGTCTCCTTCACAATTAGCTCATTTGAATCCGAATTATGTACTTGGGATCGTTACGATGATGGGAGGCAAAACCTCTCACTCTTCCATTATGGCCCGGGCACTCGGTATACCGCTTGTGGCAGGTTTGGAGAACAAGCTTTCTCAGCCGATTCAAACCGGAGATATGATCGTCTTGGACGGAGAGACAGGTCTTGTGCAGATGCATCCCGATGAGCCTACAGTCCGGGAATATACTCAGATCCGTGAGAAGCAATATAAAAAACGAGAACAGCTAGAGTTGCTGTCTACCGTTGAAGCAGTTACTAAAGATGGCGTTACCTTGAGACTGGCGGGAAATATCAGTTCTGTGAAAGAATTGGATCTGGCTTTGAAGTATGGAGCCGAAGGGGTCGGGCTATTCCGGACAGAGTTTCTGTATATGGACCGGGATACGTTCCCAAGTGAAGAGGAACAATTCGAAGTGTACAAGCTGGTTGCCCAAAAAGTCGGAAAGAACTCGGTTGTCATCCGAACACTGGATATTGGTGGCGATAAGCATCTGGATTACTTCCAGCTGCCTGAAGAGCAGAATCCATTCCTGGGCTACCGCGCGATTCGCATCAGCCTTGACCGCAAGGATATGTTCAAAACCCAGCTGAGAGCCATTCTGAGAGCCAGCGTCTATGGGAATGTGAAGTTAATGTTCCCCATGATCTCCTCAGTCGAAGAGGTACTGGAAGCGAAAGCTGTATTGGGTGAGGTCAAGGAAGAACTGGAGATGTCCGGTGTCCCGTATAACCGGAATATTGCCGTAGGTATTATGATTGAAGTGCCGGGAGCTGTTCTGATCAGCGATTACCTCGCGGAAGAAGTCGACTTCTTCAGTATTGGTACCAATGATCTGGTGCAGTACGTGCTTGCTGTAGACCGGATGAACGAACAAATTGCCCACATGTACCATCCGTATCACCCGGCTGTATTGCGGATGATTAAGATGACGGTGGATGCAGCACGTAGCAAGGGAATCAGCGTCAGTGTATGCGGTGAAATGGCTGCCGATGAACGATCTCTTCCATTGTGGCTAGAGCTCGGAATCCATGAACTTAGCATGTCCCCTCAATCCTTGCTGAAAGTGAAGCACCGCACTTTAAATATACTGGCATCGGAAGCCAGAACGGTTGCTAAGGCATGCCTTAAGAAGCGTTCCAGCACGGAAACTGAGGAATTACTGAATCTCTTTGCAGTCCCGGGTGAGGTTCCGCTTGCAGCGGGCTCGAATGCCAAAGAAAGAACCTCATAGACTCTGCACAGGAGCTGCAGGCGCTTTATTGGCATCATTGATAACTATAGTTCAGCATCAAAGTCCGGCACAGGGTTGCCGGGCTTTATTTATTTGCGTAGGCCGGGCTGCCATAACTTTAGATCTGGCGAGCTTGGAGTAGAACCCAAATGCGGCTGTGTTCGACTAAGAAAGCGGGCAAGCTTTTCTAATATGGAGAGGGTGGATGATTTCTTCGAAATTTAAATTTTGAAAAAATAACTATTAGGATTTAAAATATAGTCTATTGATCCATGTTTATGAAAGGGGGGACAAGCATTGGAACTTGGTGTAAGCACCTTTGTCGAGACAACGCCTGATGTGACCTCAGGAGAGACGATGAGCCATGCAGAGCGAATGCGTGAAGTAGTGGAGGAAATTGTACTCGCCGATCAGGTGGGACTGGATGTATACGGTATAGGCGAACATCACCGGCATGATTTTGCAGCTTCTTCACCAGCAGTTATTATGGCGGCTGCGGCATCCCTGACAAGTAGAATCCGCTTGACCAGTGCGGTTATGATCCTATCGTCTTCCGATCCGGTGCGCGTCTTTCAGGATTTTGCTACACTTGACGGTATTTCGAATGGGCGTGCGGAGATCATGGTTGGCCGCGGTTCGTTCACCGAGTCATTTCCTTTGTTTGGGTACGATCTTCAGGATTACGAAGAATTATTTGAGGAGAAACTCGATTTGCTCTTGAAAATCCGGGAGTCGGAGAAAGTAACGTGGAGCGGTAATCATCGGCCTGCCATACATAATCTTAGCATCTACCCGCGTCCGGTTCAGGATCCGTTACCGGTCTGGATTGCCAGTGCAGGCAGTCCCGATTCAGCGGTCCGTGCCGGGTCCTTGGGATTGCCTTTTGCTCTGGCCATTATCGGGAATGTTAATCCGTCGCATTACGCATCACAGGTGAGACTCTACAAAGAAGCGGCAGCGAAGGCAGGTTATGATGTCTCCAAACTGCCTATTGCTTCTCATTCTCACGGTTTCATTGCGAAGGATACGAAGTCAGCCATAGAACAGTTCTTCCCATCAACCTTTGCCCGAACGAATGTGAGGGCGCTGGAGAAGGGGGTCCCTCCTTACCTTCGTACCGATTATGATGCGGCATGCAGTTTTGATGGAGCCTTATATGTGGGGGATCCTGAGACGGTTGCGGACAAAATCATTCATCTGCGCAAGCATGTGGGAATCACGAGGTTTCTATTGCATGTGCCGCACGGCACGATGCCTCATGGTGAAGTCATGGAGGCGATCAGACTGCTTGGAACTGAAGTGGCACCCCGCGTGCGGCAAGGAATTGCGCGTTGGGAGCAGGGAATGGACTGAAGCAAAAATACAGCTTGCAAGAGGTACCAATGGAGGACGGCGGAGACGCCGTCCTTTTTTGTGGGTAGCGTGCCTACGTATCTGCCACCTGTGAAATCCGGCCGTGGTAGAGGTCATTACGGGTTTCGTTTGAAATGCTGAGCCAGCCCGGCTGGTCCCACTGTGGAGAAACGCCCTGAGACTGCAGTCGGTGCTGGCTTTGTAAGCCGTCGTTAATTCACTTTAGGCTGTAAACATCCCTGCCTTACTCTTCGTGCGTCTACTCTCGATCACCTCTTCGTAATCTCTGATCAGCTCGTCAAAAATATGCTCCCAGGAGCGTCCGAGCGCCAGCTTACGTCCTTCCATACCCATAGTTGACCGCAATCCAGGCTGGGCGGACATGTTACATATCTCCTTTACGAGTGATTCCGAACTTCGAGGCTCGAACAGTGAGCCGTTAACACCGGGCACAACCAGATCTCTTGTACCACCTGCATTGGCGGTGAGGACCGGAAGCCCGGAAGCCATTGCTTCAAGGACGACATTACCGAAGGTCTCGGTACAAGACGGAAAAACAAATAGATCTGCGGAAGCATACAGCTCCGCCAATTCCTCGCCAAATTTAGCGCCGGCAAAAGTAATATTGCCAGTTGCCTGAGCTCGCAGTTCGGACAACAGCGGGCCGTCTCCAACGACCAGTAAGTGGACTTGGGCTGCTGTGGATTGTGGCAGCTGCCGCATAGCCTGCAGTAGGGTAGAGATATCTTTTTCCGGTGCGATCCGGCCTACATACAGCAGTAATAAAGGTGCAGTTATCCCATAACGCTCATGCACAGCTTCACTCCGTTTCTCCGGTGTATACAAGCTGCAGTCAATGCCTCTGGACCAGAGCTTCAGACCTGTAAACCCATGCGAACGCAGTGAGCTAATCGTCTCCTGGGAGGGAGCAAGGATGGTATCACAGGAACGGTGAAACCACTTCATGTATTTCCAGTAGAGCGGTATGATTCTTTTCATGCGGTAGTATTCAAGGTACCGGTCGAAATGTGTATGGTAGGACACAACATGGGGGAGATTCTGTTTCTGGGCATAGCGCAGGCCGGTTATTCCGAGGTTGAAGGGTGTAGCCATATGCAGTATATCGGGCAGGAAGGACTTCAGTTCATTTTGGATGGAGGACATACTCGGCAGGGCCAACCTGCACTCAGGATAGAGAAAAAAAGGAATGCTGGTTATGGAGCGTACCGGTTCGGCAGTATCCTTTTCCGGAGCAGGCTTCGGTGTGAACAGTAGATGCTCAATGCCGCGGCGGTGCAGGTGACCGGTCAGCCGGTTTAATGTACGGGCTACCCCGTTAGTCTGCGGCAGATAGGTGTCCGTGAACAAAGCAAGACGCATGAACAACACCTCCCATATTCTCTTGTTGCCCTGATCATATCAGGCTAATATTTGACGGGAGTTAACGTCAGATCCAGAAATTATAAAATTTAATTATGGAGATTGTAATTCTGGAAATAAAACAAAACCGTTTGCTCAGTTATTCAGTCATTATAGTATAGAGGTTATAAAGAAAGTGATTTGCATGTGGAACGGGTGGGGAGGAGAGCACTCATAGCGATGGAAAATATAATGAAAGCCGAGGCAGCGCATGCCAGTGAGGAAGAACAGTTTTTTGATCAAGTATCCAAGCAGCAAAAACTGCTCTACGGCATTGCCTACAGCTACATGCGGAGCGAGTCGGATGCACTGGAAGTGCTGCAGGAGGCGACCTGCCGGGCATGGATCAAACGGAGAAGCCTCAAGGACCCGAGCCGGTTCACACCTTGGCTGATCCGGATTGTGCTGAACTGCTGCAAAGATGAGTTGAAGCGAAGAAAGCGGACCCTTACTTCTGAACCGCAGCGCTTCGAGAGCGGAGTTATGGAGCTGGCAAGCGACAATAAGCTGGATATGGCGCAGGCGCTGGAACAGATTAAGCCTAAATACCGTCAGGTGCTGGTGCTGAAGTATTATCGCGATATGACTTTGACCGATATAGCTGAAGTGCTGGAGAAGCCCGAGGGAACAGTCAAGACGTGGCTGAACAAAGGTCTGAAGCAGCTGCGGGAGAAAATGAATGAGAGAGGGGGGGTATAACATGGTTGAACGGGATGAGGAACGGGTACAGGAATACTTCAGTAGAATAAGGGATGAGTCGGAAAATACTTCGGATTCGGTGATGGAATCGGCAGTTTTAAGAGGAATCGAGCAGGGGAAGCGGCGGAAAATCCGAAGACGCAGAAGTTCTATATTAGTTACGGCAGCCGCTGCAATTCTTCTGGTATTCGCTGCCGTATCTACAGCAGAGACATTGGAGCAGCGGGCCAGGCTTGCCGCACAGCAGCCGAAGCCGTGGAACGAGCTTGAGGTCTTTCGCCCCCTGATTAAGGACAATCTGACTTTAAAATCTGCTTTGGATGCCGGATATGTACAGCGGTTCGAGAATGCTGTTGCAGAGAAGGATGGTTATAAGTTAACCGTTAACGGCGCTGTGGCAGATAAATATGGGATGCTGCTACTGTATACATTCGAGAATACTACAGGACAAAAAGTCGCTTTTGGCGGTATGCAGATTCAGGATTCAGACGGCAGCAGCTTGAACTACGGTTTATATACCAGTTCATATACTGGTGATAGCCAATATACGCCCGTTGAACATCGAATGATTGAGGTGCGGTGGGAACATCCCGGGGAGCTTCAGAATCGGCTGATGGCTGAGCTGAGCTTCACTAAGAATCCTGTAAGTAATCCGGCCATTGGTGGACCAGATGAACTCTCAAAGGCACCTGAAGACCTGTTAACGTTGAAGGTTCCGATTATCTTGGATCCTGTGATGTTAAATAATCCCGGTGAGGAAATTACCCTGAATCAAACGATCGAAATAGCAGACCAATCCATTATTGTGAAAAAAGCCATAGTTGCTCATACGGGAACTTATATCACTATACAGAATGCTCCGGACAACTCTATGGAGATCTTTAGTTTGATTGACGCTAGAGTGGTTGAGGGTGGAGAATCTCGAACCTATGGTTTTGGCAGCTCACTTGGTTTCGGAGTACCTGACACAGGACAGACGCTTGTGTTTGATCACGACAATATGAATAAGGACGATGCACTTGCACTAACATTGAAAGGTATTCATGCCCTGGATAAATCCAAATTAGATGTTATTGTGGATACGGATAAAATGAAGATTCTGCAAGCGCCGGATGGTAAGCTTAGCGTGAGCAAAGGAGAACAATATGACCGTCCTGGAGAGATTGCTTTTAACTATACTATGAATGATCCAGATAATGCTTTCGGTATAAATGTAGGTTCAGTAAGCCTTGATAATACCTTTACTGACGGAGATGGAGATCGTCATGAGTTCAAGACAAGTGGCAGCTCACAATCAACCGGAGGGCCGGAAGGTTATGTATCCAGTTCATTTTATGATAAGGGCTCCGCTGATTTACCTCAGCCGCTTACTTTTAAGCTCTTCAGCTACCCGAGTCCGATCATGGAAGAGCACACTCTAAAAATCCGCTAGCTCATGATCCACGCAAAAAGCCTGCCCTGCCGGACCGTATCGTCCAGTGGAGCAGGCTTGTATTCAGTTACTCTCCGGCCAGAGCATCGCAAAATGCTTTGCCGTAAGGCGGCAGATCCGGCGGCCGTCGCGCCGAGATGATATGTCCGTCCACGACGACAGCCTCGTCTTTCCAGATCGCACCGGCATTTTCCATGTCGTCACGTATACCCGGGGTAGAGGTGACAGTTACCCCATTTAGAATCTTCGCTGAAATCAGAACCCAGCCTGCGTGGCAGATCTGGCCGATCGGCTTCTTGGCTTCATTCATGTCCCGCACCAGTTCCAGTACCTTGGGGTAGCGGCGCAACTTATCCGGCGCCCAGCCTCCAGGCACTAGAATCCCGTCATAATCGGTAGCGTTAAGCTCATCCCAGGAATAATCGGCTTTTGCAGGAACGCCATATTTTCCGGTGTACACATGGTCCTTGACCAGTCCTGCCAGATGCACCTCAGCGCCTTCCTCACGAACACGGTATACGGGATACCATAATTCCAAATCTTCGACTTCATCGTCTACAAGTGCTATAACCTTTTTTCCGGTTAGTCTCATGGTGGGTAGCTCCCTTCGAAGAACAAGTTCTGTTAATTGTAGCAAATTTAAAATATGAAGTCACGGAGCAAAGGTATTTTATTGCTTTCTTGGTAAATAAAACACGATATGCAAATGAGAAGGTATTCGGGAGGGGAGGTCGAATATTTAGATTTGAAAAGGGAAGTGTGTGTCCTTTTTCAATTTCATGCTTGAGGTGTGGGAGATGTATAATGACGGTTTGATGAGCAAGTCATGCAGCTGCGGCGGGAACATGACCATACATATGCATACGTTAATCTACAGTGCGAAAGTCAAAATCACCAATGTACCTGTGTATACTTGCCAGGAATGTTCCAGGTATGAGCCGATACCATTGATCAAAAGGGATCTGGCTAATCTGATTAACGGGTTTGGTGAACCCGCCGCTAGATACAAGTATTCTTTTTCGGAGGTCAACGAGTGGGCCAGGGTTCTTAAGGAGACCTTTGCCGGTTTTGCTGCGGGTAATCTGACCGACTTGGAGAACGCTATTGTTTCTGCCATTCAAAGCCGAATTGATGTATTGCTTGATATTTATAAGTTTGCTGCTGACTGTTCAGATCACAAATGGATGGAAGAAACCGCGCTCCGGCTGTCGCAGTTGACGCTTCCTTCACATGAAAATGCAAAATGAAATTTTTTCTGCAAAAAAGATGAAAAATTTTCACGAGTAATAGATTTTTAACTCATATTTTGTTAGGATATAGATAGAACAAGGAAATTCTATAATTTTTAATTCATTTTAGTGTAACGATTTTTCCTTTGAAAGAAATAATGAAAGGAAAATGAAGCGTTATCATTGCACAAAAGTACAAAGTGTCGTATCATAATTTTAATTAGTCGAACGATAAAATTTATCGCAATGGAGAGAGTAATTTGACGGTAACCATTTACGATGTAGCTCGAGAAGCAGGCGTATCCATGGCTACGGTATCACGGGTTGTGAACAATAACCCTAATGTGAAACCGCAAACCCGGAAGAAAGTATTTGAAGCAATTGAACGTTTGGGCTATCGTCCCAATGCTGTGGCAAGAGGTCTTGCTAGTAAGAAGACAACTACAGTTGGAGTTGTGATTCCCGATATCTCCAACTCGATTTTTGCAGAAATTGCTCGCGGAATTGAAGATATTGCCAACATGTATCACTACAATATTATTTTATGTAATGCGGACAAGCGTAAGGAGAAGGAAATCCGTGTAATTAACACGCTGTTAGAGAAACAGGTGGACGGGCTTCTTTTCATGGGCGGTACCGTAACAGAAGAACATATTCAAGCATTCCAGACTTCGGCAGTTCCGATTGTACTTTGCGCAACGCGGGATGAGAAGGGAACTTATCCATCCGTAGATATCGATCATGAGACAGCTGCATTTGATGCAGTGAACACGCTCATCCGCCACGGACACCGTGAGATCGCAATGATCAGTGGTACCCTTCAGGATCCGGCTAACGGATTTGCCCGTTTCCAAGGGTATAAGAAAGCACTGGTGGCTGCAGGTATCGAGTATCAAGAAGATTTGGTGCGGATTGGCAACTATCGTTACGAATCCGGTGTCGAAGCGATGAAATACTTCTTGGGTCTCAAGAAGAAACCGACGGCGATATTTGCTGCAACAGACGAAATGGCAATTGGAGCCATCCACAGCATTCAGGACGAAGGTCTGAAAGTGCCTGATGATTTCTCGATTATCAGCGTAGACAACATCCGCATGGCATCCATGGTACGTCCTCTGCTGACGACGGTTGCACAGCCGATGTATGATTTAGGCGCAGTAGCTATGAGACTTCTGACCAAGCTGATGAAGAAAGAGACTGTGGAGAATTCACGGGTCATTTTGCCGCATGAGACGATTCTTCGTCTGTCTGTAAGTCATGTGAACGAATAATAATTATATTATAGAATAGCTTTAAACGTGGAGAGCTCCTTTTGGGGCTTTTTATGTTTTTATAGTCTACTTCAGAAAGGGCGAATAACCTTATGGGCCAAATGATTGGATTGATTGGAGCAATGGATGAGGAGATCAGACTTCTTCTCGATGGGATGGAGGACCGGAAGACCGTTACTAAAGCCGGAACGGACTATTTCACGGGGATCGTAAAAGGAAAGTCTGTAGTGGTCTGCAAATCAGGTGTGGGCAAGGTGAACGCCGCAGTTACGGCACAAATACTGGCGGATACATTTCAGGTATCCTCGGTTTTATTTACAGGCGTTGCCGGAGCGCTCCATCCGAATCTTGAGATCGGAGATATTGTGATCTCTTCCGAATGCATGCAGCACGATATGGACGCTACGGCTTTGGGGTTTGCCCGAGGTGTTATTCCTTATCAGGAAGTGTCTTGCTTTCCCGCTGATTCCGCATTGGTTGCGCTGGCTGAACAGGCCTGCCTTGAACTGGATGTTGCACATATGACGGGTACAATCCTTTCTGGTGATCGTTTTATTGCTGATCCTCTTGAGGCGGCCAGTCTGCATGAGCAGATGGGCGGACTATGCACAGAGATGGAGGGGGCGGCGGTAGCGCAGGTATGTTATATGAACAATGTACCATTTGCCATTCTTCGTGCGATGTCCGATAAAGCGGATGGTTCGGCACATGTGAATTTCGCTGAATTCACCGTCGCTTCATCGCTGCGCTCACATATGATTTTGGAGGCCATGCTTGATTTAATGTAATTCAGTCGCTGGCATAGAATGCCATTAATACATAAACCGTTGTCTGAATCGTACCCTGTCGAACATTTCCTTAGAGGACAGAGGTACTTTGCTGCCAATACGGACCATCAGACAGTTGGCTGGATGTGAGCATATTTCCGGGTCATCCGTTGCATACCACACCATATCTACAGTCTTCATGAGCTTCTCCATCATCTGACGGTATGCCCATACATCCAGCCCACTGCCTTTGAGGTCCCAGTGCCAATAATATTCGGTAGTAAAAACAATGTAATTCTCCAGCTGCTCCCCCTCAAAGGCGGTCTTGATCATCAGGCGGCCAAGACCCGCACCGCGATATTTATCGGCAACCTCAACCGCACCCAGCTCGATCAGATCCTCCATATTCCCCTGAGACCATAACTCCATCTCATCCGGATAATGAAAGGTCACATAGCCGACTATGGTGTTACCCTCTATTGCAGCAATAACTCTCCCTTCAGGCAGGCTGGCAATGTCTACGAGAGCTTCCAGCTGCTCCTTGGGCCTCCGGAAAGCATCCAGATCCGGATGCATCACAAGATTCTCCAGAAAGGTAGCGGCAAGCGGCCCTTGAACGGTAAGGCTCTTGCCGGCATGACTAAGTGAATGGGAATGGATAACCTTAAGCTGCTCCATAAAAGGCTCCTTTCAACAACGTTTAGGGGATGGAATGAAAACGCTTGCTGTGATATACTGATTCAGACATAAAATATTCACAATTGAACCATTGACATCATTAATATGTAGAAGGTCTTGCTCTAAGCTTAATTTAAAATAGCGAGGGAGGCAACAGTGATGGGTCAAGTCCATAGTGAAATTATTCGTGGCCGGGCGGAGCGATCCAACATGCCGGATTACAATCGGGCAGTGGATGAATTTAGTTGGGATCTCATTGAGCGGAAATTCTCCTGGCATGACACCGGGAAGGTGAATATGGCCCATGAAGCGGTTGACCGCCATGTCCTGAATGGACGTGGTCATACGACCGCTTTGTTATACAGTGATGCCACACGCGAAGAATCCTACACCTTCGCCGATCTCCGTGAGAAGTCGAACCGTTTCGGAAATCTGCTGCGCAAATACGGAATCGGCAAGGGAGAGCGGGTGTTTATATTCATGCCCCGGCAACCGGAGCTGTACTTCAGTCTGCTTGGCATATTGAAAGTAGGGGCTGTCGTCGGTCCGTTGTTCGAAGCCTTCATGGAGACAGCAGTCAAGGACCGCCTGGAGGACAGCGGCGCTGTTGCTCTCGTTACTAGGCCGGAGCTTCTTAAACGGGTAAAGCGCGAAGAGCTGCCTGAGCTGAGGCATATTATATTGGTCGGAGGTACATCCGAACCCGAGAAGGGTATTATTGGCTTCGAAGAGGAGATGGCTTCCGCTTCCGCCGAGATGGAGCCGGAATGGTTGGCGTTGGATGATGGTCTTATCATTCACTATACCTCGGGATCTACCGGTAAACCTAAAGGGGTATATCATGTTCAGCGGGCAATGCTTCAGCATTATTATACAGGGGATATTGTACTCGATTTACGTCCGGATGATGTGTATTGGTGTACAGCAGACCCCGGATGGGTAACAGGAACCTCTTACGGTATATTCGCACCTTGGCTGCACGGCGTTACGAACGTGGTTCGCGGGGGGCGCTTCAGTCCTCAGGACTGGTACCGTACCATAGACCGTTATGGCGTTACTGTCTGGTATAGTGCGCCTACAGCATTCCGCATGCTCATGGGAGCCGGAGAGAGCAGCCTAGAAGGCGCTCATTTGAATAGTCTGCGGCATGTGCTGTCCGTAGGCGAACCTTTAAATCCTGAAGTGGTAAGATGGGGAGAGAAGGTCTATCATCAGCGGATTCATGATACCTGGTGGATGACAGAAACCGGAGGACAGTTGATCTGCAATTATCCGGGGATGGATATCAAACCAGGGTCTATGGGCCGTCCTCTGCCTGGTATAGAAGCTGCAATATTGGATGACCGCGGCAACCCGGTCAAACCTTATACGATGGGCAATCTGGCTATACGGACACCCTGGCCGTCCATGATGGACAGAATCTGGAATAACCCGGCCAAATATGCGGAGTATTTCCGGATTCCCGGATGGTATATTTCAGGAGATTCCGCTTATATGGATGATGAAGGTTACTTTTGGTTTCAAGGACGGATTGATGATGTTATCAACACATCTGGAGAGCGGATTGGACCGTTTGAAGTCGAGAGCAAGCTGGTGGAGCACCCTGCGGTAGCAGAAGCGGGTGTCATCGGCAAGCCGGATGCGACAAGAGGGGAGATCATCAAGGCCTTCATTTCATTGCGGGAAGGGTACCATGCATCGCCAGCGTTGAAGGAAGAGATCGCGGCTTTTGTTAAAGCCGGACTGTCAGCCCATGCTGCGCCGCGGGAAATTGAGTTTAAGGATAAGCTTCCAAAGACCCGTTCTGGCAAAATCATGCGTCGTGTCTTGAAGGCGTGGGAGCTGCATCTTCCTGCCGGGGATTTATCGACTATCGAGGATTAATCCCATTATATTATAAAGCCCTATCCCGAAAATTTACGGGATAGGGCTTTATTTAGTTTATTGCGTACTTGAACCGTTAGTCGTTCCGGTATTCCCGTTATTACTTTTGCCGCCGTTCCCGTTGTTTGCACCATTTCCACTATTACCGTTTGGCTGAGGTGTAGGTTCGGTTCCAGGATCAAAAATAATGTTGCCCGGATCGTCTGTGCCTTCAGGAATGATCCCGGTATCCGGGGTCGGCTCAGTCAGAGGATCCGTAGGTGTAGGTGTTGGCGTCGGTGTGGAATTCGTAAGGCTTCCGGAGGCTGTCTCATGACCGGCCACGTCAACTGACGTCACATAGAAGGATGCATTCACGCTTGAAGGTGTACCAGGTTTAAATACAGTTTCTTCACCTACCATAAGCACAGCGATCTGCTGGAAGGAGCCACCGTTCAAGGCACGGTAAAGCCGGTAACCTACTACATCTGCAGAACCGCTTGGCGAGAACGTTATGACTGCCTTACCTGTACTGTACGATACGGCTACATTGCCGGGAGCAGAAGGTGCAAGACCATCGTCGACACGTGGATCTACTTCTGTCGGAACATCGTTCTTGGCATCCTCCGGCAAGTAATAAGCCAGCGGTTCATGTTCACTCATCGCCGGAAATGCTGCCAGCAGTTCTTTTGCCAATTCCTGAATAGGCTTCTCGCGGGTAACCACGATTTGTTCCTTTAGGAAGTCCTCAGGTGTTCCTTCTTGAGGGATATAATTGATTTCGTTGAACGTTATATATTTGGCTTTGGTAATGCCGTCATCACTATCTTTAGGCACGTATTTGACATTAAAGATATCCGTTGTGAATTTATCCGTAAGTTCGGAGGGCAGCTTGCCGCTGTATGCGGAGACTGTCTTCTTAACAATGCCTTCAGGCTGTTCAAACTTCGGTGTCACAAAGATCTCCGGCTTCTTGTCGATAACAGCATTCATGACCTTGGACCATAAGGTTTGGGCCTGCCGTTTCTGAGTGTCGCCTTCGAGCGTATTGATCGGTTCTTTATAGCCAACCCACATTCCTAGTGTGACATCCGGAGTGAAGCCCATGAACCAGACATCAGCATAGTTCTGGGTGGAGCCTGTTTTACCAACGATAGGAATCTCGCCGAAGTGTTTATAGTTGCTCTTTACGGTGCTGGCTGTTCCTTCTGTGATTACGGTACGTAACATATCGGTCATCAGATAAGCGGTTTGCTCCGAGTAGACCTGCTCCGGATTAACCTTGTGCTGGTAGACTATTTTCCCTTGGGAGTCCACAATCTTCTCGATCATGTAGGCATCATTGAAAGCACCTTTATTGCCGATGGAAGAGTATGCATTGGTCAGCTCTTCTACAGATACGCCGTATCGGAGACCGCCCAGAACCCCGGTCTGTGCGCCGTAATCCTCATCCTGAATCGTAGTAATACCCAGCTTTTTGGCGAAAGCCCAGGAATTCTCGATACCTACCTTCTGATTAAACAGCTTTAGGGCAGGCAGATTCAGTGATTTATTCAGGGCGTACCGTGCGGTAACCAGACCCTGGTAACGATTGTTGGCATTTTTAGGAATATGGAATCCCTTGGAGCCGTCCTTCAAAATAATCGGAGCGTCATCCAATACGCCCGCAGGCTGGATCAGTCCGGCCTCAAGTGCAGGCAGATACGCAGCGATAGGCTTCATGGTCGAACCCGGCTGACGTACCATTTGGGTCGCGTAGTTCATTTGTTCGATATTGAAATCGCGGCCTTCAATCATTCCTAGGATAGCACCGGTTTTGTTATCGATCATCATGCCGGCGGTTTGTTCCTTGCCTTTGGTTTTGCTGTCCTTCGTGAAGTTCTCGCTGTCATCAGAAATGCTGTGCATCGCGCTGTACACTTTTTTATCAATAGTAGTGTAAATGCGGTATCCGCCCGTCATCAACTGCTGGCGTGCTTCCTCCAGAAGAAGGGCGTTATCGCTGCTTGCTTCAACAGCAACCTCACCAGCAACTTCACCGGATTTCTCTTCATTGATGGAGAGCATGATTTCAGCAGCTTTTCGTTCTGTTTCCAGCATCAGATACGGATATGTGGCGTAAGCTTTTTTGGTATGAGCTGCAAGAGAGCCTTTGATATCGAAGGCTAAAGCCTCTTCATATTGGGAGGAAGTGATCTTGTTCTCCTCCAGCATACGGCGCAGCACGAGGTGCTGGCGCTCTATGGCACGTTTGAAGTTCGCTTCATTAAATTCTCCGACTCCGTTAAATGCGGAATAAGAGGAAGGCAACTGCGGAAGACCTGCCAAATAGGCGGCTTGGGCAACATTCAGCTTATCCAGATCATCCTGCCCAAAGATTCCTTTGGAAGCAGCTTTAATACCGAATACGTTGTAGCCGTTTGAACCGTTACCGAAAGGAACCTTGTTCAGATAAGCAGTTAATATCTCTTCCTTGGTCAAGAAACGTTCAAGACGCAGAGAAAGCAGGATTTCCTTCACTTTACGGTCTTCTGTGCGGTCCAGACTGAGGAAGACACGTCTTGCAAGCTGCTGCGTTAGGGTACTGCCTCCGGTTTGTACGGATTCATTCAAGAGCTTCTGCTTGACCGCCCGGAGAGTCCCGGTAACATCAACGCCATGATGAGTGTAGAAATCCTTGTCCTCAATGGAGAGGACGGCGTCAATAATTAACTGGGGAATATCATTGTATTCAATAAGTCTGCGGTCTTCCTCCGTACGGAGTTGGCCGATAGGTGCGCCGTCACGGAAATAAGCGAATCCGGTTATGGCGTTTTGGCTTACTTGTTGCTGTATTAATTGTACAGAACGGACAGGGTCATCTTTTACGATAGAAGTAATATAGCCTGCCACGGCGCCGCCGGCAAACAAAATACCCATAATACCCAGGATGAACATCCATTTCACTACAGAACCGAATCTGCGGAGCCAGGATCTCTTTCTTTTTGGGGGGCGTTTCTTGGCGGTCTTTTTCTTGTTCTCTTCAACCATTGACGGGAATCCTCCTTTATAACGGAATTATTATAGCACAATTTGGCGTTTTTGAATGCGCTTCTGATCGTTTCTCTATTCTTTCCCGTTTGACTTTTGAAAAGTGCATGTGATATAAATGAAATCAATTGGATATCACAAAAGCGCGGAAAGACATCAGTAAAAGGGCAGCATTTGTTCTCAGAGAATCGGTGGGTGGTGCGAACCGGTAACAGGCCCCCTTTGAATTACAGTCTGGAGCTGTCCGGGGGAAAGGCATGAGTTTAAGCTCAGAGCCCAGTAGTCCGGCACCGGGTGCAATCCCGTTATGGCAATGAAGTGGAAGTCTCCTGTTGTGCTGAGGCATAAGGCAGGGCTTTAATTAGGGTGGTACCGCGAGTCTCTTTCTCGTCCCTTGGGATGATAAAGGGGCTTTTTTGCGTGTCCGTAAGCTAATCGTTATTAAGAACTTCGAGGAGGAGCAGAAATATGAAATGGGAAGAATTGTCGCCTGAGCAGCAGCAGGAAGTGGAACGCCAGCTTGAGGTAATCTCACGTGGTGTTGTGGAGATCGTTCCGGAGGAAGAATTGAAACGCAAGATTATGAAATCGATCGTTACGGGTGTGCCGTTGAATGTTAAGCTGGGACTTGATCCATCGGCGCCGGACATTCATGTGGGGCATACTGTAGTCATGCACAAACTGCGGCAGTTCCAGGAGCTTGGACATCAGGTTCAGCTTATTATCGGAGATTTCACTGGACGGATCGGTGACCCTACGGGCAAATCGGAGACACGCAAGCAATTGACCGAAGAAGATGTACAGCGCAATGCAGAGACGTACAAGAAACAGATCTATAAAATTCTGGATCCGGAAAAAACAAAAGTATACTACAACTCCGAATGGCTCGGACCGATGTCTTTTGCTGAAGTTGTTACCCTATCTGCCAAGGTTACTGTTGCCCGTATGATGGAGCGCGATGATTTTACTAAACGCTTCCAGAGCGGCCAGGCGATTAGTATTCATGAATTCTTCTACCCGCTGATGCAGGGGATGGACTCCGTGGCTCTGAAGAGCGATGTGGAGCTAGGTGGTACGGATCAAAAGTTCAATCTGCTGATGGGCCGTACGCTGCAAAAGGAATACGGCGTGGATATGCAGGCTACCATAATGACTCCACTGCTTGAGGGACTAGATGGTGTCAACAAGATGAGTAAAAGTCTTGGCAACTATATCGGGATCGATGAAGAGCCGAATGAAATATACGGAAAAGCGATGTCCGTACCGGATGATCTTATGCTTAAGTACTACGGACTGGCTACCGATATCACCAACAGTGACCTTACGGCACTGAAAGAAGGACTGGCTGACGGTTCAGTTCATCCAAGAGATGCTAAAATGCGTCTGGCCCATTCCTTTGTGCGGATGTATCACGGGACAGAAGCAGCGGATGCCGCCCAGCAGCATTTCGTGACCGTATTCCAACAGCGTGCGCTGCCTGATGAAATTGAACTGTTCAATCTTCCTGCGGATGAGCTGGAGAACGGAAGTATTAAGCTTATCAAGCTCTTGACTCTGCTCGGATTTGCGGCGTCCAACGGTGAAGCCAAACGAAGCATTCAAGCCGGTTCCGTGAAGATTAACGAAGTGAAACAGGAAGACCCTAATGCGGAGCTTGCGCCGCAGGAAGGTGATATTGTCCAGGTCGGCAAACGCAAGTTCGCCAAGCTTACCTTGAACTAAGAGGAGAAAGAAGAACCGGTTGCGACGTCCTTCACAGGTACGGCAGCCGGTTCTTGGATTTTAAATAAAAAGTGCCCCGGTAGCCATTGGCTCCCAGGGCACTTTTTATTTATTGGCGTAAGACAGCAATAAAAGAACCTCCGGAAGAATCCGGAGGTTCTGATACAGCCGTTAAAAAAATATTAACGGTTGTAGAACTCGACGATTTGTTTCTCATCGATATCTTGGGACAGCTCGGAACGTTCTGGCAAACGGATGTATTTGCCTTCGAAAGAACCTTCAGCATAATCCAGGTAAGCAGGAAGGTGGGAACGGTTAGCAAGGGCTTCCTTAATGGAAGACATTGCACGGCTTCTTTCACGAAGACCGATTACATCACCAAGTGCTACACGGTAAGAAGCGATATCCACTTTCTTGCCGTTAACAGTTACGTGACCGTGGGATACCAACTGACGTGCTCCTGCACGGGAGTTAGCGAATCCAAGACGGTAAACCAGGTTGTCCAGACGGCTCTCAAGCAAGAACATGAAGTTTTCGCCCGCGATACCTTGGATTTTTTGTGCTTTAGTGAAGAGAGTTTTAAATTGTTTCTCTCCCAAGCCGTACATGTGACGCAGTTTTTGTTTTTCCAAAAGCTGCATTCCGTAGTTACTTACTTTTCTGCGTTGGTTAGCGCCGTGTTGTCCCGGTGGGAAAGGGCGTTTCAAGTCTTTACCTGTACCGCTAAGGGAAATTCCCAGACGGCGGCTGAGTTTAAATTTAGGTCCTGTGTAACGTGCCATGTTATAGTAGACTCCTTTTTAATTGAAATTTCAGGTGGGGCCTATTTGTGCCGCTAGCCGTATCAGTGGAAGATTATAGATCCACACTATCAGGGAAGTTCAGCCGCTGCCCTGGTAGTAACGAACTTGCGTGAGGGTGACACAACGTTACGCCCAATATAAGACCTTTAACAGTCTTGTTCAACAATAAATATTATATGAAAACAACACCGGAAGTCAAGCACATCTTCACAGAGATTTTGTCATACTTTGTCGGTAGGGCTTAGGACCTAAAAAAAATCCCGGAATTGTGGAAAATATAATGCAATACTGAAAAAAAGAGAGTAAAATATGCTTAAATCATATTGTTGACGAATTTAATAAACAGAGCCGTATACCTAAGGGGATAACGGCAGTATAGCTATTTATACTTAAATTGAGATATTAAGGGGATCCTCTTTATGTCAGAGCAGGAAGCTTACGATCATAAAGGCAGCCAAGTGCTGGAACAGGACACCATGCCAGCAAGTGACGATTCTGAAGATCCTACCGCATGGCTTAGGGAAACGGACATCGTATCCTATGATTTTCCTTATGCTACCGGTTTGATTACCGAAAGTTTTCTTGAATGGCACAAGGGACAAGCTTCCCTGCCGTTCACCGAATCGTGGAAATTGTGTGTCCTTAATTATGAAGGTAAAATCGTTGCCAATATAAATCATGACAGCAGTTGGGATGCTCTTTGGGAAGAGGCAGCCAGCTTTAGTTTGTTGTCCCGTAAAATGCATATCTCCCATACAGAATCGCAAGGAAAGTTCATGACTTTGGTAACCGTGCCAATACTCACGCGCAGTCAAGGTGATGTGTTTGCACTTCTGGGTTATTTCATGCCAACTGAACAATTTGAGGCGGGTGGAAGGGAAGTCGCTGAAGCGCTGGCGCTTTTCTACAAGACATGTTTTTACCGCAGGTTCGAGCACGTTTTTGTTGCTGACATTGAAGGCGTTCATTTGCGTGCTGAAAGGGAGAGTAACCGTCATTCCCTATTGTTCCAGATTGTACAGAGGATGCATGACAATATTGATGTGAATGCAGTTCTAATCGAAGTAATCGAAAGTATATCTGCAATGTTTCCGGGTGCAAGGCTTATGCTCTATATGTCTCAGGATCACCGATGTGCCCATCCGAAGGTGAAACCGCTCCCGATCCGGTGGGAGAACGGTGATGTGTGTGCAAGAGCCTTTAAGGATGGCAAAGTAACTCTTCAGGCAAGCCGTGATGACAGCGGAATTGTGGAAATAGGTCTTCCGCTTGGCGGTAAGCAGGGCGTCTATGGCGTGTTTCATATGGAGATGTTTAATCCGGCATTTCCTGATGTGGATTTACGTTTCCTGTCTATGGTAGCGGATACAGCCGGGACGGCATTTGAGAATGCCAAGCTCTACGAACGCTCTAACCAGCTTATCCGTGAGCTCCGTATGAGCAATGAACTTACCCAGCGATTAAACCAAAGCTTGCGTCTAGGGGATATTTTTAACTGTGCCTATGAAGAGCTGCTTGAAATGTTTGAGGCGGATTATTGCTGCATCCTTCACCTGAATGAAGGCAAGGGCGGGCTTGAGGTTGTTGCTTGTAATCATCAGGCGATGCAGAACGAGATTATACAGACCGGGCAGGGTTTAGGCGGGAAGGTGTTTAGTACCGGAGACTCAATGATTCTATCCGAGTACCTGGAACAGCCGGAGACCGCTTCGAGGTTAATGAAGGTCACTTCTTCGCAGTCGCTTATCGCGACTCCGTTAAGTGTCGGGGGAGAGATCCGTGGAGCGATATTACTGACTCACCGTCGTCCTCATTATTTCTCCTATGACAATTATAGGCTTCTGCAGGCTATGGCTGGCCACATTGGGCTTGCAGTTGGAAATGCGCGCCTGCATGCTGAGGTTCGCCGACTGGCGAACAGAGATAGCCTGACGGGGCTATACGCACGGCATTATCTGGACGAAGAGATTCAGGTTAAACAAGGTACCGATTTCTGTGGTTCTTTGATTGTAGTAGACATTGATCAGTTCAAGCTGGTGAATGATACATATGGGCACCAAAAAGGAGATAAAATCCTGAAGCAGGTCAGTGAAGTCGTGAAGACCTCGATACGCAAAGGGGATACCGCCGCACGGTGGGGCGGTGAGGAGTTGGCGGTTTATCTTCCGCAGCTGGGAGTCAAACAGGCTGCCTACGTCGCTGAACGTATCCGTTCACGGGTTTCGGAGGAGACAGAGCCGCGTGTGACGGTGTCCTGCGGAATTGCTGAATGGAGCTGGACGGATTCCCGGGTGAGTGTGGAATCGCTGTTTTACCGGGCGGATATGGCGCTGTATGATGCGAAGAATAATGGTCGCAACCGGGTGGTAATCGATAACAAGTTGTCAGATAGCAAAGAAGAGAATCCTTGAGGCCCTTGCCTCAAGGATTTTTTTAGTTGGAATGAGTTAGGCATGATTCGTGGCGATCTCGCCACTGCGCTGCAAAGCGCTTCTCCATGTGGTATATACTCTCCATGCTTGCCCGTTATCCAGCAGATCTTTGCAGATATATAAGCCTTCTTCAACCGAACCGGCCTTGCCGGCAAGATGAAGCCGGACTGCGCTGTTCAATAAGGTTTGATTATAGAAAGCCATGTGGCCTCCGCCTTGTAAGACAGCTTCTGCGGTGAAGAGCTGGAGCTTAGCAGTCCACTGCATCTCCGGTACAGGCGTATCGAGTCCCATGGATTCGGGATCTATGATGTCAAGGCCGGCATTACCGTTCTCTACAGTGTATACTCGGGTAGGGCGATCAATGTACAGGTCCTCCGAGCCTTCTGCACCTTGTATGACCAGTGCCTTTTGATACCCAAGTTTAATCAGTAACCTGGATAGGCGGTCGAAGACGGTATTATGATAGATTCCGAACGCGATAAACGGGGAGCAGCTATAATCGACCAGCTTCTCCGCTGTATTAATAATCGTGCGCATCCCTAACTCTTCACGGATCTGGCGGATATCGCCTAGCGGGGGACACCACTGTTCGGCATCCGCGAACAAAACTCCGCTCTGCCTTGCGGCAGCAAGGGCTTCCGTGCGCGGTAGGCGGCTGACGTCAATCCCTGCCTCATAGATGATATCCTGAAGGGTAATTCCCCATTTGGGGGGCAAGGTAGAACCACCGTGCAAAGTTACCGGCAAACCTGCTGCTGACAAGAGGAAAGCCGCCGGAAATGTGGCGATAAAGGTAGATATTCTTCCATCGTACGGACCAGCGCAATCCAGTCCTTCTTGAACGGGCTCCCGATGAGCATACTTCCTCAGGACTGCAACGAAAGCTTCCAGTTCTTCCAAGCTTTCAAGTTTGATACGCTCTGCGATAAGGAAGGCTCCAATCTGGGCAGGAGTGGACTTCAGTCCCAGGATAGATTCGGCTGCCTGTAGTGATTCTTCATAAGTTAGATCACGTGCGCCTCTTTTGCCGCGGGCGACTTCTTTTAAAAGATTGATCATTTACTGGCGCCCCCTTGAGTTTGATCCTGCAGCAGCTGATAGACCTTGACTATGGAAGTTGCCACATCAACCATTCGTTTTCGCTCATTCATGGCTTGCTTGCGCAGCAGGTCGTAGGCTTCGGATTCAGGAATGTTTTTCACTTTGGAAAGGATGCCCTTTGCCATATCAATCCACTTGCGCTCTTCAATCTTGGACAGCAGTTGCTCCCGTTCCTTCAACCACTGTTGTCTTTCAAAGCATTGTTTGGCACTGAAGTGCAGACTCCAATGAATTTCTTGAGCGCGCATGGCCGGCCCTAATATTCCATCAACAAGGATATGGTCGTCGCAGGCGGCAAGAGACAGATTGGCTGTCTCCTCGGCGCACCACCACACAAGCGGAGCGGTTTTTTGCTTCATAAGAAAGCTTCCCCAGTACATCAGCTCTGAAACCGGAACAAATAGAACAGAAGCATCAGCATCCCTTATCCCTGTAATAGCCTGCTCCTTTGTATAGGCTACATCCACCAGGTAGCCGGCAGAGCGGAGGATGAATTCCGGCAAAATGCATGTTTGGGAATCTTCTATGGTTTCTGTTATAGTCGTAGCATTATAAATGACTAACAGGGAATGCATAGATATGACGCCCCTTTATGATTAGATATACGTAGATAAGAACTGTATTTCGCTGTGAAAAAGAAACTTCGTGTTACCTTATATAACACATGAGGAGCTTATTTGTCGATAAATTTGAAATAAATAATTTTAAATGTCATAATTGTTGACGTATCCTGATTTGATGTTGTATAGTCGTTTTAACAATATCCATTACGAGTACAATGATGTATTCGGATGAAGCGGCAATGGCGCCTGCTTTCACTTTTCGTTACGGAATCTTAGGTTTCCGTGCGGGGTGAGGCGGGCTTTTTGTGTTTGGTACATGGAGAGGAGAGAGATATATAATGACAACATCCCGTAAGAAACTGGTTCTCGTCGGCAATGGCATGGCTGGGGTACACACGATTGAGCATTTGCTGAAGCTTGCTCCTGATGCCTATGAAATCACGATATTTGGAGCAGAACCACATCCGAACTACAACCGCATCATGTTGTCTTCAGTGCTTGCCGGTGGCGCGGATATGGATGAAATCATCATTAATGATCTGGAATGGTACCGGAGTCATAACATTACTCTTCATATAGGTCATCCCGTAACACATATTGATGCCAGAAACCGCAAGGTTCATTCTGAAGGAGGGGTTGAGGCGGAATACGATGAACTCATTCTTGCTACAGGCTCCAATCCTTTCATGCTTCCGATTCCGGGTGCGGAAAAAGAAGGTGTTATCGCATTCCGGGATATCAATGATTGCCTGATTATGCAGGAGACCTCCAAGGCTTATAAGCAAGCGGTGGTTATCGGCGGAGGTTTGCTCGGGCTTGAAGCGGCAAGGGGGCTTCTGCACCTTGGAATGGAGGTCTCTGTCGTTCATATCCATGAGTATATTATGGAACGCCAGCTTGATCAGGCTGCATCAGTGATGCTTAGAAGGGAACTGGAGGAGCAGGGGATGAAGTTCCTGCTGAACAAGCAATCGGAAGCGATTCTAGGCAAGAAACGGGTAAAAGGCCTGCTGTTCACGGATGGGGAGATGGCAGATGCAGATCTTATTGTAATGGCTGTCGGCATTAAACCTAATATTGAATTGGCGCAAAAAACGGGTATCACCGTGAACCGCGGAATCGTCGTAAATGATTATATGGAGACGAACCTCCCCGGCATCTTTGCTCTGGGTGAATGTGCGGAGCATAGGGGAATCGCCTACGGCCTGGTAGCCCCTTTATATGAACAGGGTGCTGTCCTCGCCAAAAGACTCGCAGGAGTCCTTACGGAAGGCTATGCAGGGTCTGTGACCTCAACCAAATTAAAGGTATCCGGTGTAAATGTATTCTCCGCCGGACAATTTATCGAACCTGCTGGCTCCAGGGCGCTCCGCTATCAGGACGAGATAGAAGGAGTATATAAGAAGCTTGTGATTCAGGACGACAAACTGATCGGAGCGGTATTGTTCGGAGATACCGGCGACGGTGCACAGCTATTCTCCATCATTAAGAAAGCGGAACTCATTAAGGGGAGAGAAAAAGAACTTCTGCTTGGATTTTCCGCAGGAGCGACGGTCTCTCCGGAACAGCGGCTGGAAGCAATGGCGGATGATGAAATTATATGCGGATGTAATGGCGTATCTAAAGGAGCGATTGCGGATGCCATCCAAACCGGGGGCTGCACCAGTGTAGGGCAGATCAAATCGTGCACGAAAGCTTCAGCTTCTTGTGGTGGCTGCAAACCTCTGGTGGAGGGATTACTGCAATTATATGCCGGTGATGCAGTTGTATCTGTGAAGGAAGGGATTTGTGGGTGTACTACACTGAGTCGGGATGAGATTGTCTCAGAGATTAAGCGGATGGAGCTGAAGACGGTCAAGGAAGTGATGAACGTTCTGGAGTGGAGCCAAGAGGAAGGCTGCTCCAAATGCCGTCCTTCGCTTAATTATTACCTTGGCATGTTGTGGCCGGTAGAGTATGTGGATGAGAAGGAGTCCAGGTTCACGAACGAACGTTATCATGCCAATATTCAGAAGGATGGAACGTATTCGGTAGTGCCTCGAATATACGGCGGAGTCACCTCCCCGGGTGAACTGAAGAAGATTGCGGAAGTAGCCGAAAAGTTCGATGTGCCGATGGTCAAATTTACCGGTGGACAACGATTAGATCTGCTCGGAATCAAGAAAGAGGATCTGCCGAAAATTTGGGAAGAGCTCGATATGCCTTCAGGCCATGCTTATGGCAAAACTCTTCGTACAGTGAAGACCTGTGTAGGCTCGACCTTCTGCCGCTTCGGTACTCAGGATGCCATTGGCATGGGAATCCGCCTGGAAAAAGAATTTGAGCGTCTGAACACTCCAGCAAAGGTGAAGCTGGCGGTATCCGGCTGCCCCCGGAATTGTGCGGAAGCGACAATTAAGGATTTCGGTGTAGTAGCTATAGACGGCGGCTGGGAGCTGCATATAGGAGGCAATGGAGGTGTGCATGTCCGGGCTACTGATCTGCTCTGTGTGGTTAAAACGGAGGATGAAGTGGTGGAGTGGGCAAGTGCTTTTCTTCAATATTACCGTGAGAATGCAGGCTGGAATGAGCGGACTTCGAATTGGGTAGAGCGGGTTGGTGTGGAATCAGTGAAGAAGGCTTTGGAGAATCGTGAGGATCGGCTTGCGCTTAGAGACAGAATCCAGACAACCCTTAGTCGGACAACAGACCCCTGGAAGCAAATTGTCAGTGAACCTGAATTGCGTAAAAATTTTGAGCCTATCGCTCAAGTAGATCTTACTTAACAGGGGGGATTCAGCCATGACCATGACTAAAATGCTGATTGGGAATGTGACCGACATTGATCTTAAAGGATCAAGGGTATTTAAGGTGAATGACACCGAAATTGCGTTGTTCCGGCTGTCGGCTGGTGATGTTCTTGCGATTGAGAATAAATGTCCACACAAAGGCGGAGCGTTATCCGAAGGCATGGTCTGCGGCACTAAGGTTCACTGTCCACTGCATGACTGGCGAATCGATCTGCATAGCGGCAAGGTACAGGAACCGGACAAAGGCTGTGTGACAACATTTGAGGTTGAAGTAGATCTCCTTAATGGCTCTGTTTACGTAACAATATAGACTCACCAAACCGGTATTAGGAGGAGTGACAATGGACTATCTTAAACGCGCGACTATAGTTAATGATGTTAGTGCAGGCTGTACACAGTATTCGGGACTGGAACCTGCTGGTCAGGAGAAAAGCTTATGAAGCCGGGGAGTGTTGCCATCGTAGGAGCCGGACCAGGCGACCCGGAACTGCTGACGATCAAAGCTATGCACCGAATCCAGGAGGCTAGTGTTATTCTGTATGACCGGCTGGTTAACGAAGAATTGCTGGAGTATGCGAAACCGGAAACACTGCGTATCTATTGCGGCAAAATACCCGGACAGCACGCTATGCCGCAAAGTCAAATTGAACAGCTGCTCATAAAGTATGCAACAGAAGGCCACAAGGTGGTCCGGCTAAAAGGCGGTGATCCATTCGTTTTTGGCCGGGGTGGAGAAGAGGCGCTGGCTTTGGCTGCAGCAGGTATTCCCTATGAAGTTATCCCTGGTATCACCTCTGCCCTTGGAGCTGCTGCTTCAGCCGGAATACCTCTCACTCACCGCGGATTAGCGGCGTCCTTCGCCGTGGTTACGGGAAGCCGCTGCCATGATTATGACTCCCCCGTTCAATGGGATAGGCTTGTGCATGGTGTTGATACGATAGTTGTGTATATGGGAATGAGCCAGTTCCATGAAATTCGGGAACAACTGCTGCGGCACGGAAAAAGCCAAAGTACACCCGTTGCGGTCATAGAGAATGGTACAACCAGCCGTGAGCGTATTCTTACGGGAACGTTGCTGAATATAGAACAGCTCTCGGCAGCAATGAGAATAAGCAATCCCGCGCTGATTATCATCGGTGAAGTAGTTAAAGTCAGAGAACAGCTGCTGGAATTAGAATTTGCTGCTGCCTCTATGATGGTCTGAACGCCCCACGGGGCGTATTTTTCTATCTATAACGTCATACTTTGTGTCCATCTCTACCTGAAGGAATTTATATGGTTTTTGGGGTTATTTTAAATCCTATAGGAGAACCTATAACTAAAAATGAGGTTGAAAGGGCATGAAGGCGATGACTAGGTCATGGGTTCGGAGTTTGATGATGATGATGATCATCTGCAGTACTCTATGCTGCGGCTGTGGTACGAAGGCTGGAAAGCCGGCGGGGGAATATTTGAATCTGGCACTCGCCGGAATGGAGGGCAGCGACGGGGTTACTTTTGAAGGAGCAGCAGCATTACTGCAAGGTAATGAGAATACACCGTATGTCTCGTTATATTATGGCGGGAACGTCAAGGAGCATAATAAACTGACTCTATATACTTTATTGCCGGACGGAAGCACTCCTGAAACCGCCTCAAAGGCAGGGCAGATCCGTAATTTGGGACAAACCGCCTCCAACGCACCTTCCTATTACAGTCAATTGGAAAAAGTGAAAGGACGATGGCAGCCGCTTGGCGGTAAAAGTGAGGAGGATAATCCGCTTTCGCATCTAAATCCGATTCACCAGCTAGAGGAACTGAAGAGCCTGGAGAAGAAGGTGACAGAGGAAAGAGGCGCAGGCAGAGGAATGCGGAATCTGCGAATCGAGCTTTCTCCTAATGCGGCTCACTCTCAATTGGCAGACCAGTTAAATCAGGAGATGTCCGCGCTACATTCAAGGAATAAGGGCTTGGGAGAATCGGGGCAGTCCGGACTCGACGAGGCTTTGGAGAAACTCTGGCAGAAAAGGAACGCCGAACTTCAGAGCAGGCTGGGTCAGGCGGAAGTGAAGATGGTATATCACTTGAGCGTTGACGTCAAACGTAATCTTCCTAAAAGGCTGTCGTGGACCCGGACGATCACTTATTCCGGTCAGAGCACGGAGTCGGAGGGTGAATCATACGTTTCAGATGTGAATTTCTACAGCTATCGTTGAACCGTTTTCGTGCCGTTCCAGGTCTTGCGCTCTATAACGTGCGTGCTACAATAGATAAGCATGTGATTTTTCATGATAAGGAAGGAAGAGAGAGATGAACGATCCCAGAATTCAGAAGCTGGCGGAGAACCTGGTAGGGTATTCCGTGAATGTACAGCCTGGCGAGAACGTGCTCGTCGAAATGATCGGCAGTGAACGCGATCTGATCAGCGCCGTGGTGAAGGAGGTTGGTAAAGCGGGAGGCAACGCCTTCGTACAACTCACCGACCGTACCGTTCAGCGCAGCATGCTTCAATATGCCACACCGGAAGGTCTGCGGACTTGGGCTGAAATCGACCTAAACCGGATGAAGCAAATGGATTGCTACATAGGTATTCGTGCAGGTGAGAATGTGAACGATCTTTCGGACGTGCCGGAAGAGAAAATGAAGCTCTATAATTCCCTTTATTCGCATCCTGTGCACAGCGAGCAGCGTGTGAAGCATACGAAGTGGGTAGTACTGCGGTATCCGAATGCCAGCATGGCTCAGCTTGCGAATATAAGCACTGAGGCATTTGAGGATTTCTACTTCAACGTCTGTAACCTGGATTATGCTAAGATGGATAAGGCTCAGGACCCTCTTGCAGATCTTATGAGAAGAACGGACAAAGTACGTATTGTTGGACCTGGGACGGACCTTGCTTTTTCAATCAAAGACATCGGTGCCGAGAAGTGTTCAGGAGAGAAGAACATTCCGGACGGTGAGGTGTATAGTGCACCTGTGCGTGATTCCGTAAACGGAACGATCAGCTATAATGCTGCGACTCTGTACAACGGCATTACCTTTGAGAATGTGAAATTCCGCTTCGAAAATGGAAAAATCGTTGAGGCTTCCAGCAATGACACTGCCCGCCTGAACGAGATTCTGGATTCCGATGAAGGTGCACGTTATATCGGCGAGTTCGCCATCGGCTTCAATCCGTACATTCTTCACCCGATGAAGGACATCCTGTTTGATGAAAAAATTGCCGGAAGTTTGCATTTTACTCCGGGTCAGGCATATGATGTTACGGATAACGGCAACCGTTCCTCCATACATTGGGATCTGGTATTGATTCAGCGTCCAGAATATGGCGGCGGAGAAATCTATTTTGACGATGTTCTCATCCGTAAAGACGGAATCTTCGTTCTTCCTGAGCTGGAAGGCCTTAATCCCGAAAACCTGAAGTAATCACAAAGATAAGAAAACACCTTGCGCGAGTAAGCGGATTCAAGGTATCATGGAATTGATTACAAGTAATATAAGTTTCATAATCAAGTTGCGGAGGGATTCTCATGTCCAGTAACAATGCGGCAATCGTTGAAATTGCACAAGCTGCGAGCCAGTTCAACTCTTCTATCGTTCTTCAAGCGGACAACAAGTACATTGATGTCAAGAGTATCCTTGGATTGTTCACTACGCTGGTATCCAGCCAAAGCTATGAACTGCATGTTCATGGTACGGATGCTGCGGAAGCCAAGAAGGCTATGAGCGAAGTTTTTGCCAAACATGGTTTGAATTTTACAGTTGTAGCTGAGTAGTTGCTTCATCTGAAACGTCTTGTCGATTTTGACGAGGCGTTTTTTATTTCTTAAAATAACTGCATTCTTGTATTGATATGCGATTTCGACTAATATTAAATTAATAGCATTATGCTGTAACTTTGGACAGGGGGGGAAGAATGCATGACTTCATCGGAATTGCAGGAACAGATTAATCTTAAAGCGATCACTCTTCTACAAGAAGATGCCGATAAAATTGAGAAGCTCATCGAAGTGCAGATGGAGAACCTGGCAACTCGATACTGCCCTCTCTATGAGGAAGTATTGGATACCCAGATGTATGGCTTCTCTAAAGAAGTCGACTTCGCTGTCAGAGCAGGACTTGTTGATGAGATTACTGGCAAGCTGGTACTCAGCAAGCTGGAACGAAATCTTGCGGTTCTTTATGAGGCATTGAATAACAAGGCGAAGCAGCAATAGGCATAGAAATATAAAAGCGCACAAGAGAGGACAGGGAAGCCGCTCTTGTGCGCTTTTTGTTATGCGTGGAAAGGTAATACAGTCCTTAGATAAGGAAGAAAGAAACGCCAAGAATGACATACACCGCAAGCAACAGCAGACCCTCATACCAGTTGGTGGAACCGTCCTGGATAATAGATTTGGCAATAAACACGGAGACCGCTATAGCAACAAGCTCAATGGTTGTAAATACGATATCCATCGTATCTCCCATGAAATAACTTGCGAAGATAAGCACCGGTGCCACGAACAGGGCGATTTGGAGAGAACTACCGACAGCAATTTCGACGGCTGCGCCGATCTTGTTCTTCGTGGCCAGCAGAATGGCAGCACTGTGCTCCGCCGCGTTACCGATAATGGCGACAAGGAAGGCACCCACGAAGATTTCGCTTAGTCCAAAACGCTCGGTCAGAGTCTCCAGTGTACCGACCAGCCACTCACTGACAAACGCAACCATCACGGTAGCAAGAACCAGATAAAGGATGGATTTCTTCTTGGACCAGACCGGAGTATGCTCATTTGGCAGTTCTTCCTGTTTGTCGTCGGTTACATCATCCAGATATTTTTTGTGCGTAATCATAGAGAAGATCAGCCAAGCCAAGTAGGAAACAATAAGGATACCGGCGACAACGAGGCTGAGTATATCCGTATCATTCTCTGTAATGGAATGGGTATTCAGGAACATGGCGGGCACGAACAGAGCGATAATGGCCACAATCATAAGTGAACCATTCAGTCCTGCCAGGGTAACGTTAAAATTTTGAATCTTGAATTTTAGGCCTCCGGCAAATATACTAAGGCCGAGTACAAGCAGCAGATTACCGATTATAGAACCGGTGAGACTTGCCTTCACCATGTCGTATAGGCCTTCCTTCACGAGGAAGAAGGCGATGATCAGCTCGGCGGCATTACCGAAGGTGGCATTCAGAAAGCCTCCAAGCCGCTGTCCGGCGTAATGGGCAACGCTTTCCGTGGCTCTACCGAGAAAGCCGGCGACAAAGATAACGGCGATAGCGGACAGGATGAACTGAAGCGTATGGTCCCAGTTGGCATAATGGCCGATGGCGCTGAGCGCGAAGGTTGCGATGAGAAGCGTTGGAGAAATCCATTTTTTCAAGGTCAGACACACTCCAGTCCAATTTATGTATATTGATTTCATAAACAATATAACCAAATTGACCGGGTATGTAAACGATGTGAGAGAAAGTGATTTGCTTTTTAGCCTGTTTAGGAATTACAATAATTGATAATGAGTGTAAGGGGGATTTGGCATGGCGGAACAACTTCAGCTGGAAAATGGGAATATACGAATTTCGAACGATGTGGTCTCGAAGATTGCCGGTTTGGCAGCTTTAGAGACTCCGGGGATCGCGGCCATGTCAGGCGGCTTATCAGAAGGTTGGGCTAAACGTCTCAGCGGCAAAAACGTACAAAAAGGGGTTACCGTTGAAGTGGGACAGCTGGAAGCGGCTGTAGACCTTCGTATCATTGTTCTTTATGAAACGCCGATTCACGAAGTGTGCCGGATGCTCCAACAGAACGTACGAGAAGCTGTAGAGAGCATGACAGGACTCCATATCGTAGAGGTAAATGTTAAGGTTGAAGGCGTTGCCTTTAAAAATGACGAAATTTCATAAGGTAGAGATAATGCCGGTGAACGACTGCATTGAGAATCTCTGCCGCAAAAAAGGGTGTTCCAGAAGCGTTGGCTTCGGAACACCCTTTTTGTGTAACTTACACAGTGTTTAACGTGCTCTTAATTGTCTGACCGTTGTAACTGACTTGGTAACTTCCTCTTTGGCCGGACGGCCCGATTCCCGTGAGATGCTCAGCATGATACCCATTGCCAGCATGGTAACCATTAAGGAAGACCCGCCATAGCTGATAAACGGCAAGGTAACGCCAGTAAGCGGAATGGTTTTGGTTACGCCGCCAATGTTGACAAATGCCTGGATAGCGATCATTCCCATAACTCCGATACCGACTAGGGTTCCAAAAGGATCAGTACAGCGAAGTGCAATTAGAATACCTCTCCAGATGAAATATAAATAGATGAGCAGAAATAGGGAGGTTCCAATAAAACCCAGTTCCTCGCCAATAACAGCAAAGATAAAGTCAGTAAATGCATTTCTCAGATAGTGAAGCTTCTGTACACTTTTACCGAAACCAGCACCATCCACTCCCCCCTGACCCAACGCAGTCAAGGATTGGATAATGTTATAGCCGGAGCCCTGCGGATCTGTAAATGGGTCCAAGAAGGCTTCAACGCGTGCTTCCTTATAGTTCTGCTCGGTTGCTGACTTCTCGGGAGCCGGTGAGAAGGAATCGATAACCGTCTTGGCTCCCATCACCAGACCTACACCAAGCACAAGAAGTGCGATGGACCCCAGGATATGCTTCAGGCTGGCCCCTCCGGCAAAGATCACAAGTCCGCTTGTCGCAACAAGGATGAGGCATGAGCCCAGATCGGGCTGCATCATGATTAGTCCGGCAACAATGCCGACGATCATCATAACGGGGATATAACCACTTCTAAGGTCTCTGAGTCGCTCACCTTTCTTGGTGATCAGTGCAGCGAGGTACAGGATGATGGAAATCTTAGCCAGCTCGGTTGGCTGAATTCCCAAACCACCGATACTCATCCAGCTTTTAGCTCCATTAATTCTTTCGGTGGATGCCACAAAAAGCAGCAGTACAAGAGTAATCATAAATATGGGAGCGTACCATTTCTTGAATTTGCTGTAATGGATATTCATTACAGTAAACATGACAAAGCTGCCCATCACAACCCATACCAGCTGGCGTTTCAGAAAGTACAGCGGGTCTCCTTTCCAAAACAGGCTGGAGCTGGAGCTGAATACCATGATCACTCCAAAGCCTACAAGCAGCAGGGTTAAGATGAGCAGTTGAAAATCGGGTGCGCCTTTTTTAACGGAATTTTTGGCGGGAGTGCCTTTTGATTTCATTATTTTACTCCTGTTCAAGCCTCAAGCAGCTGTTTTAGTTCCAATATGCGTTCCCCGGCCGTCTTAAGGACAGTGTCTGGTACCGCTGATTCATATTCCAGACCATGGGGGAAGGTTGCCCGGCCTAAGTAAACGGCTTCAATGGCAAGTACCGTATCCGGTTTCTCAAGCTTGCCGTCGACCGCACGGGTGTTGATGCGCAGGAAATACTCCCCACCGCTCTGTTTGTCCTCAATCTTACAGTCATACGTGGCGCGGTAGTATTCCCATTGCCAGCGGATAAATCCTGCCTTTTCCGCGCTTTCGTCCAGATAGAGCAGATCACTTTGAAGTCCTACGAGGCCTGTGTTCTCGAATATCATGGCGCACAACTCCCCCTCACGAAGTATGATGTATTGTATTAACAAAATGTTCACGTTCTACCTCATGATAGTATGTTTCCATAGGTTGTGCAAGACTGGAAAAGGGCGTAGAATACACAGTTTTTCATGTTTCTGCTACAATGAAGGCATATGTTGCAATTTAACGGTAATAGAGAAAGAAGACTGCTCCGGGACAAGGAGCGGCTTAGCAGGAAAGGAATGGAGTAGTAATGAAGCAGAGGCCGATTGAAGGGTTGCTCCCCGAAATGGTTGAATGGCGCCGCCATTTGCACCGTCATCCGGAATTATCCTACCAGGAGCGTGAGACGTCTGCATTTGTAGCGGACAAGCTGGCAGGCTTTGGGATAGAGGTTCAAAGAAGCACGGCGGGTTATGGTGTGGTCGGAATTCTGAGAGGGTATGAACCTGGGCCCACTGTGGTGCTTCGTGCCGATATGGATGCCCTTCCGATACAGGAGGAGAGCAACTGTGATTACGCTTCTCTGAATGAGGGTGTGATGCATGCCTGCGGGCATGATGGACACACTGCAATCCTGCTGGGGGCAGCTGCCTACTACAGTGGCAGAAGAGAGGAACTGGCAGGAGAGATTCGTTTTCTGTTCCAACCTGCAGAAGAGGTATGCCCTGGGGGAGCACTGGGTATGATCAGCGAGGGTGTGCTTAGCGGTGCAGATGCTGTATACGGCCTGCATCTTTGGACGCCGCTTCCGTTAGGGACGGTGGCGAGTGCACCGGGTCCGCTAATGGCTTCGGCGGATGAATTTTTCATTGATATTATTGGTAAAGGCGGTCATGGAGGTATTCCCCACCGCACAATTGACAGTATCGTAGCAGGGGCTGCACTAGTAACGCAGCTCCAGAGCATTGTAAGTCGATCTGTAGATCCGCTGCAGCCTGCGGTAGTGAGTATAGGGACGATCCATGGGGGATATGCACAGAATGTTGTAGCTGAGCTATGCCGGATCACGGGCACGGTGAGGGCATTTGACGAGGAGACTCGGCTGCTCATCCGGGGGAGAATTGAGGAGATGACAGCCTCAATCGCTGCTGCTTATGGTGCAGAGGCAAAGGTTGATTATCTCATGGGGTACCCGCCTTTGGTTAACCATGAGGAAGAGTGCCGTCGTTTCTTCCGGGAAGCTCCAGCGGCGTTAGGTTCGACCGTTCAGGTTATTTCGATGGACAAGCTGATGCCGGCGGAGGATTTCTCCTATTATGTGCAGCAGATTCCGGGCTGCTTCATGTTTGTCGGCGCAGGAAACCCTGATAAGGATGCTGTATTCCCGCATCATCACAGCCGCTTCAATTTTGATGAAGATGCAATGCTGCACGGGGTGAAGCTGCTTATTGCGATGGCTGATTCGCGTCTCTCCGAAGGCAAGCCCGTATAATTTCATCATTTGCGGAGATCCTACTCACATCATGCTTGTATGATCACAGAGGAGGATTAACCCATTGAAAACATCAAGAACTGTTAAAGAAGCCATGACCGGAAGTCCGGTCTGCGTTACAACCATGGATAATATTTATGAGGCCGCCGTTATTATGAGAGATCACGATACAGGGTTTGTACCGGTAGTCGATGATAATGACAGCAAGAAGCTGATTGGTGTTATTACAGACCGGGATCTGGTGCTTCGCGGATACGCAGCCAAGCATTCGGGCTCCACTTCAGTAGAAAATGTAATGAGCACGAATGTTCAAACGGTCTCAGGAGGTACATCCGTGGATGAAGCCGCGGAACTGATGGCTTCGCAGCAAATCCGCCGACTGCCTGTCGTCGAGGACGGCAGACTTATCGGTGTCGTCTCGATCGGCGATCTCGCGGTCCGTCAGGTTTATGTAGAGGAAGCAGGTCAGGCGCTGAGCGATATCTCGCAGCAGCATCTTCAATAATAATCATTTCTGGATAAGCTCATTTCCTTCACTAGGAATGGGCTTTTTCCGTTACACAGCTACAGATGAACTTAGATTTGAAAGGAGCCGGAACCTATGGAAGGGAGAGGGGCTTGTATCGTTCAAAGGGACAATACGGTTCTCTTGGATGCGAGGCATTCCGGATTCGCGGACGCCAGAGCAAGGCTTTCTGTATTTGCCGAGCTGATTAAAAGTCCGCCAGTCTATCATACTTACCGAATCAGTCTGTTATCCCTGTGGAATGCCGCATCTATGGGTATATCAGCCGCTAAAATTGTTACAGAGCTACGTGAACTCTCGCGGCTGGAGGTGCCGGAGGCTCTGGTGGGTGAAATTTCTGGAGTCATGTCCAGATATGGACGGCTGGTTCTTCGCGGAGTGGATGGGGAGCCAGGGAGACTTGTCTTATGCGCTGCTGAGGAGAGCTTGATGGATGAACTGGAGCATTCTCCGGTTCTCTTATCGCTATCTCTTGAGAGAACCGGGCTCTTAGAAATGTCATGCCTTTCTGAGAATAGAGGACTAATTAAGCAGGAGCTTGTGCGTCTGGGTTATCCGGTACTGGATCACGCCGGATACCATGAAGGTCAATCCCTGCAGGTGAAGTGGAAAGAAGAATCTTTGGCCGATTCCTGGAATCATCAAATGAACAGAGATTTCGAGTTAAGAGATTACCAGAGAGAAGCTGTGGAGCGGTTTAATCACAACAGCGGAAGTGATGGAAGCGGCGTTGTAGTCCTTCCCTGCGGTGCGGGGAAGACTGTCGTGGGGATGGCAGTACTTAACGCACTCCAATGTGAAACGCTGATCTTAACCTCGAACACGACTTCTGTTCGTCAGTGGATCGATGAACTTAAAAGCCGGACGAGTCTATCAGAGGAAGACATCGGGGAATATACCGGCGAGAAGCGTGTGGTCCGTCCGGTGACGGTTGCAACCTATCAGATACTAACCCACCGCCGTAATAAAGGTGCTGAATTCCGCCATATGAATCTTTTTGGTGAACGTAATTGGGGTTTGATTATTTATGATGAGGTTCATTTGCTGCCTGCACCCGTATTTCGGGCAACTGCGGATATTCAGGCAACACGCAGGTTGGGGCTCACAGCTACGTTGGTCCGGGAAGATGGACGTGAAGGGGATGTTTTTTCCTTAATTGGTCCAAAGCGATTTGAATTGCCTTGGAAGGCACTTGAGCGCGATGGATGGATCGCAAAGGTCGATTGCATAGAAATGACTGTACCCATGGACAAGGCCTTAAAGCAGAAGTATAAGTTTGCTTCGGCTAAAGATAAATTCCGGCTGGCAGCGACTAACCCGGCTAAGATTCAAGTTGTGCGCGAACTGCTGCACAATCACAGCGGTAAAGCGGTCCTAATTATTGGACAATATATTGAGCAATTGGAGATGCTTACACATGAACTGGGTATTCCTCTAATTACAGGTGCTACTCCACAGCAGGAACGATTGGCATTATACAGCGCGTTCAATTCGGGAGAACTGAAGGTGCTGGCTGTCTCTAAAGTAGCTAATTTTGCCGTTAATCTTCCGGATGCATCGGTTGGGATTGAGATTTCCGGAGCATTTGGTTCGCGTCAGGAAGAAGCCCAGCGGCTTGGACGCATCCTCAGACCGAAATCCGGTGAGAATAAAGCCAGCTTTTACGTTCTGGTATCGGATGAAAGCCGGGAGCAGGAGTTTGCCCTCCGCCGCCGGATGTTTTTGACAGAACAAGGGTATCAGTATGAGTTGAGGTCATCTGGTCGGGAGGAGATCATGGAATAATGGCAATTCCATTAACAGAGACGGCTAAAGAGCTGCTGAGAAAGATCGTTGCAGCATATGGCTCACAGCCTTTTGAAGAAGCCAAATTGGAATATCTCCGTCCAGTGATACGGTGCCGGGCTGAACATAATCTCGATTTGATGGAGCTTGTTCGGACGGAGAATCTCTTCGTTATGCAGAAATTATGGGGCGAGAGATTGTATGGAGTTCCTGAGGGTAAACTGCCTTTTCTATTGCAGCTGTTCTTTCCTGTGATTCCCCTTGCGGAGACCTCCAGTGATATACAGATCACGATGGAGGAGGGACGTGGACTTCCGGCAGATTTGCTTATTGGGTTGTTGTTTGCTGCCAAGGAAGGACTGCCTCTTACCGTGAAAGGCGTACTTCATAAGAAAACTGTTTCAGGTTTTGCCGCAAGGCTGCAACTTCAGAATAAACATTTGGATAGACTGGGATTAAACTGGAGGAATCAGGAAGAATACCCTGCGTCAGTCGCAGTAATCCTTGATCTGTTGATCTTCTTAGGCCTCATAAAACGGCAGGAGGGGGCTTTTAGAATAGAGACAGAGGTTTTAAAAAGCTGGCTGCTGCTTCCCGAAGAAAAAATGCACCGGCTGCTGTTCAAGGCTGTTATGGATCGTTATGGTCGACCAGAGACGGTTGCACAGCATTTCCGCTGGATTATTATGCGTCCGGAATTTGAATTAGGACATTGGGTATCATTAGGTAGTCTGTTGGACTGGATGGAGAATTCCGGGCTTTCCAATCCTTCATTCCGTCAACAATTAGAGATTTCAAGTCTGGCTTGGCTGGAATGCTTGACTGGCTGCGGCTGGTGTCAGCTAGGTAGTGACAGCGCAGGAGATGTCAATTTCCGCTGGGTGAACCCGAAGCCGGACATCCTTGAGAAGGATGCAGATTATGAAATATCTGATGGAGAAGGTGTTTCTGCTCCAGCTATACCGGAAGCTCTGCTCGTGATACAACCTGATTTTGAGATTCTGGTTCCTTCTGAAGCTCCATACTCTGTCCGTTGGACACTTGGTTGCATCGCTGAGCTCCAAAGGATTGATATCATGTGGAGTTACAAGTTAACCAGAGAGCAGTTCGAGTTCGGTTATGAATCTGGAATATTTGTTGATGAAGCCATTCGTTGGCTTGATGACCATTCACTGGGAGGCTTGCCAGTGGAAGTGGAGTCCGCTCTACGACAATGGGGAATGGGCTTGGGTCGCACTCAGTTATCCGAAAGCCTGTTACTTGAGTGTAAGCATGAGGAGGACGCTGATCTGATTGAGGCGCATCCGAAGCTACAGGGATTATTGAACCGTGTTGGTCCCTTGTACTTCAAAATCAATAAGGATAAAGAGGGCATTGTCCGTAAGGAGTTGGCGGAAGCGGCTCTGGCACCACCGAAGGAAGTGCTAGGACGGAATCCGGAATTCACACAGCCTGTTACAATAATTCAACGAGCGCAAGAAAACTTGCCGAAGGTTTATGTACGGCCTGAATCTGAACAGCAAGCAGGCTTGATTCAGACTGGCAAATCTCATGGTTCAATACAGCGAATGCCAGTTGAAACGTTGGATTGCCTGCTTATCGCTGTGAACAAAGTTCCTTCTAGCTGGATAAGGGATTGGCGCGCATATCATGGAAGTACGGCTCAGGCAATGATGGAGCAGGCGTTAGAAATGGGTGTTAAGGTACGAATATCTCTGGACGGCAAATCCTGCGAATTCATTCCTTCCCGGATTATGGGTCATCCCTGGCGAGTGGCGGGATACTTGACCCACATCGATGAAAGCATAAATCAGGAAATTGTACTTCCGGCTGGCGGCTGGAGGGAGATGCAATTGATCATTCCGTCTGACAGGGAGAATTCCCTCTTCATCTGAGACATCAGGTTATGTTATGATTAGAAAGTCTACCAGTCAGGTGGAAATTTAATATAGAATTGAGATGACGTTCATGAGCGTAGCGGAATTGAATACGGTCGATATGGCTGAAGTGCTGACTTACGCCTATGAATTAGGCGATATGATAAATCAATCTGCCGAAGTGTCAGATTACTTATACTGGAAGGGACGGGTGGACGGGAGTCCCGAAGTTCAGGCGATCGTTAAGAAGCTCCAGAGCAAAAAAGAATTATTCGAGGAGACGCAGAGATTCGGACATTTTCATCCGAATTACCATACTGCGATGGAGGCCGTTGCAGCAGTAGAAGCCGAGCTTGAACAATTCGAAGAGGTAATCCGCTTTAAGGAAGCCGAGAAACAACTGGATGATATCCTGTTATCCATGTCTGAAACCATTGCCTATTCGGTCTCCAGCAGCATTAAGGTTCCAAGTAACAATCCTTTGCCTAAAGGTGGTTGCGGCAGCGGCGGCAGCTGTTCTTGCGGTTAAGGTTACCCGGATAAAGAGACAGGAAGGCGGATGAACTGATGTTTCCGGAACGTACAGGATATATTGTTTGGGTAAGTGACGTGAAAGCGGCACGCAACCTGGAGAAATACGGAACTTTGCATTATGTTTCAAGAAAGATGAACTACGCAGTAATGTATGTAAATGCTGACCGTGCAGAAGAAGTCATGAAGAATGTACGCAGACTGTCTTATGTAAGAAAGATCGAAAGATCCTACCGCAATGAATTAAAGACAGAATATACAAGTAACGGACAGGACAAGACCCGGTATTACGGACTGTAAGAAATCTTGAATATTGGTATTAATGGAACAGCGGTTCTCCCATATCGGGGGAATCGCTGTTTTATGTTTTGGTTTAATCTCCTCCGCTTCTCAAGGCTTGTACAACCTCCGGCAATGCGGTAAGATGTCAACATTAAGGCAATGCCGGAGGTTGGAGTGTGATGATGATGCGCGACACGGAGAGTGCAGGAATGGGCACATATGAGCCTTTTCATCTCATGCTAAATGACTGCAGGATAGCGGATGTACTGATTACGAAGCACGCGGTAAGCCGTTATCTGGACCGGATCAGCACCGGCGGGATCGATGAAGTTGTACCCTGGATTTGGGAGTGCCTGAAACAGAAGCGGATCAAACCGTATTCGCCGGGACAGCCGAATGCTTACCTAATTGATGATGATGTGGTGCTGATTGCAGAGTTTAAGCTGCTGGAAGGTGAGAAGAGTCTCTCGGGCCATCCGCTGTACACAATGATTGTGGTCTCTTTCCTCGGGAAAATATCGGTGACCCATCAGCTGCGTGATTTGACCACCTATTATTCGTGGCTGCGTCATTCACGGCGGATGAAGCTGCAGAAAAAGCGGCGGCGCAAGCGCAAGTAGCGTATAAACAAGAAGAAAGACATTCAGCTCTTAGCTGAATGTCTTTTTTTGAGAAAATGTATGTTGAACTTGAGAGTGTAACCCAATGGCCAAATCTAAAGTTCAATTTATTTTATGTAAAAAGAAAGTATCCAACTTTATCGCTGCTTAATACTTCTCCAATATACTGTGTGTGCAAGCGGTGGAATTCTGCATGCAGAAAAGTGTACAGGAGAGATTATGAACAATCAATTACTGAGATATCATATGATTTCGACATTTCCGGGTTACCTTCGACATTTAACCGGGAGGATCAGGAGTGAGAGACAAGAGCTGAAGAAACTCGGCCATTTATACGACATACTGGATATGGAGCTGCTTGATACATACTTTCAACCAATTCTTGAAATGGCGAGTGGGAGGACAATCGGACATGAAGTGCTGAATCGACCACCGATATCGCCGTTGTTTCCTACCGCCGAGCACTTTTACGAGTTCGCGGGAGAAACCGAGCTAATGTTAAGACTGGAAAAAAGCTGCCGCCGGGCCTCGCTCACAAGGTATATGGAGAGGATGCCGGATGCCAGAGGCGAGGCGGATAAGCTGCTGTTTATCAATGTTCATCCGGGAATACTGAATGATACGCGCCATAAAAGCGGCGAAACACTCGAACTTCTCAAAGAGCTGGGCCTCTCACCGAACCGTGTTGTCTTTGAGCTGACCGAACGGCAAGCGGTACAGGATTATGTCAGCTTCGAGAAAGCTTTATCCTATTATCGCGAGCAGGGCTTTCGTATCGCAGTTGATGACGCTGGCTCCGGTTACAACAGCTTAAAGACCTTGGTTTATCTCAAGCCGGAATTTATTAAGCTGGACAAGTCCTTGATCCGGGGGATTGATAGGGGCAGGGAGCAGCAGGTATTGCTGGAGCTGGTCAGGGAATATGCCGAACGGTCCTCTACCCGGGTGATTGCCGAGGGGATTGAAACAGCTGAGGAGCTGGCTTTTTTGCGTAAAGGCGGAATTGATTACGGTCAGGGGTATGCGCTGGGGCGACCAGCCCCAGTGCCGGTTGAGGGAATGATGTAGGAATATTTGGATTGAGTGAACAGCATTCAATCCCAGAGGAAGGAGCGAAGGATATGCTTCTCCAGATTGGGGAAATCGCGGAGCAAATCCCGCAGATCTCCCGTAACAGCAAATGCCTATTGGTAGATCAGTTGTTTAAAAGCAACCCCCGGCTACAGGGAGTCGTCGTTACGGACAATGGATACCCGGTTGCGCTTATTATGCGGATTAGATTTTACCAGCAGATTGGAACCTTGTACGGGTATACTTTGTTTATGGGAAGATCCATTGAATTGCTGATGGACACATTTCCGCTTATCGTATCCTATCAGTCGCCAATTATTGAAGTCAGTAAGCTTGCCATGAGCCGAAAAGAGGAGAATCTCTATGATTATGTGATCGTCACTCATGAGGGGCGGTACTTTGGTACAGTCAGTGTTCGTGACTTGCTGCTTAATTTCGCGGAGATTCAGACTACGGCGGCAAGCTTCTTGAATCCCTTGACAGGATTGCCCGGTAATTTGAGTATTAATGAATGGCTGGTTAAATCAATGCTTCAGGAGCAGTTCAGCGTTCTGTACATTGATCTGGATCACTTCAAAAGCTACAACGATACATATGGCTTTAAGGAAGGCGACCGGATGATCCAATCCACTGCCGAGATGTTAAGACATTGCGCGATACGGGCTGGCGGACTGCTAGGGCACATTGGCGGGGATGATTTCATCATTATTTTGAAGGATTACAATTACATAACATGCTGTGAAGACATTATTAAGGAATTCGATTCAATGCTTCAGCATTTTTACCTTGAACAGCATTTGGAGCAACAATATGTCATTGCCGAGAACCGCTCCGGTAAAATAGAGGAAGTACCGCTTGTATCGGTATCAGTTGCCGTTGTAACCAGCAGAAGGCGGAAATTCAGTTCAATTGAAGAGATATCAGGGGAAGCAGCGCGAATTAAGAAAAGTTGTAAAAAGGTGAAAGGAAGCTGTTATCTCGAAGGGGTAGAAGGTGTGAAAACGCTTGAGAAACCAGAGTCTTTGAGGTAAGATATCAACAGTATGGAACAGCAATTCCGGAAGTAATGAAGGATGAGACGATGAGACATGCGGCCAAGCTGCATGTCCTTTTTGCATAAGCTTGATACCTTGGAATATATTGCGGGAGCGTGCACAATAATGAATTTTCACCAGCTGCATATTTTTTACACCGTGGCAGAGCGCGGCACTTTCTCGGCGGCTGCGCAAGCGCTGCATATGACACAACCGGCAGTAACTATGCAGGTTCAGGCCCTGGAGGATTATTTCGGGACCAAGCTGTTTAACCGCTCCACCAAAAAAATCGAGCTTTCGGAGGCAGGGCAGACACTGCTGCCTTTTGCCCTGCGCAGCCTTGAACTTATCCGGGAGGCCGGAGTAGCGATGTCTTCATTTACCCATATGCTCGAAGGACGGCTGCAGCTTGGGGCGAGCCTAACGATTGGCGAATACATACTGCCGAGGCTGCTTGGCCCTTTTGGCCAAACCTACCCGCACATCTCCATCATGATGAAAGTGATGAATACCTCGCAGATTATGGAGGACATTGCCCGGCATCAGCTGAATTTCGGACTCGTTGAAGCTCCGGTTACCCATCCTGATATGGTGATTGAACCTGTTATGGGGGACGAGCTCAAGCTGATCGTTCCTAGCGAACATCCGCTTGCTGAGCATAGTAGTATCACGCTTGAAGAGGCGATGAGGCATCCATTTGTCTTGCGGGAGCAGGGTTCCGGAACACGGAAAGTGATGGAAGAGCAGTTCATTGCCAAAGGGCTCGATCCGGGTTCCTTGCAGGTTGTCATGGAGCTGGGCAGTACGGGAGCGGTGAAATCAGCGGTTGAAGCGGGTCTTGGCATAACCATCATCTCGGCGTCCTCGGTGAAGCATGAAGTAACACTCGGACTGCTCAAGATCGTTGATATAAGCGATGCATGCTTTAAAAGACAGTTCTATGCCATTCATCTGAAGTCGGCACTTTTGCCGATCTCGGCTGTCACCTTTTTGACTTTCTTGCGTCAGCATGCCAATGATAAATAAAAAGCACTACTTTAAACAGAGGGATAGGAGTGATTCAATTTGAGCGGTGATATGAACATGAAGAAGGGCAGATGCGATCTGCACACGCATACTCAAGCGTCTGACGGAATGCAGCCCCCGGCGGAGAATGTGCGGCTTGCCCATGATAAGGGGCTTGCTGCTGTGGCAATTACAGATCACGACACCGTTGCGGGTATCGCCGAGGCTATGGAAGCCGGTATTACATATGGCATAACAGTTGTGCCTGGTGTAGAGATCAGTACAAGAGCCGGAGGAAAGGACATCCATGTGCTTGGTTACTTCTTAGACACAGAAGATGAAATGCTCCTCTCTCGGCTTAAAGAGCTGAGAGATACCAGGGAGCGGCGGAATAAAGCCATTATCCTTAAGCTGCAAGGTCTTGGGATAGATATCACACTGGATCGTGTGATTACAGGCATGGGCCGGGAATTGAAACCGGACGAAAGCGTAGGCCGGCCTCATATCGCCGATGAATTGGTCCGTCTGGGCGTGGCTGTAGATATGAGGGATGCATTCGATAAATATCTGGCGGAAGGTGCTGCAGCTTATATTTCTCCGCCGCGCATCTCTCCGGATGAAGCCTGCCGTTGGATCATTGAAGCGGGCGGAGCTCCCGTGCTTGCCCACCCCGGTTTGTACGGGGATGATGAGTTGGTACGTGGCATCCTGGAGCGCAGTGATTTTACAGGAATCGAAGTTTATCATTCCGATCATGGGCCTGCTGAGGAGACAAGGTATCTTGCCATGGCTGAGGAATTCGGCCTTATCGTTACTGGCGGCTCGGATTTTCACGGTGCAAGGCAGGGCGTTGTCTTCCATGGGGACATTGGTAGTGTCAATGTCGGCGTTGAAGTACTGGAGCAATTATTAAATCGAAGATAGGATGGAGTTGAGGCCATGTTTTTACGGGGGCTGGAGATGCTTAGACGTGAGGAGCATGACACTGACCAATATCCTTTTTCAATACCGGCAATAAAGGGGCTTCATTCGCTTTCGTTTGACAGTAATATTACTTTTCTAGTCGGGGAGAACGGCTCCGGCAAATCAACGCTCCTAGAGGCGATTGCTTACCAATGCGGGTTCAATTCGGCTGGCGGGGGAAGGAATAACTATTACGACGTGGATGCTTCAGAGTCTGTTCTGGGTGAATGTATCCGTCTCTCGTGGCTGCCCAAAATAACGAACGGATTCTTTCTCCGGGCAGAAACCTTCTATCATTTCGCTTCGCATCTGGATACGCTGCCCGAAAGCCTGCAGTATTACGGCGGCCGTTCTCTGCATGCGCAGTCGCACGGGGAAGCATTTCTTTCACTTTTTAGTAACCGGTTCGGGAAAAAAGCGATCTATCTTCTGGACGAGCCCGAAGCAGCGCTTTCTCCGGCGAGACAGCTGGCTTTGCTGCGGATCATTAAGGATTTGGAGCGTGAGGCGCAGTTTATTATAGCGACACATTCGCCTATCCTCTTAGGTTATCCCGATGCCAAGATATTAAACTTTGATGTCCAACCTGTAGCTGAGATCAAGTATGAAGATACATTGCACTATATCATAACCAGACGTTTTCTAGAGAACCGGGCGGTTGTCTTGCGGGAATTATTTGACGATACGGATTAATAAAAGCCTCCGGCCAGACGTTATATCGTCTGATGCGGAGGCTTTCGTTGTGTTTCATCTATTTACGTCATTTAACTTTTGAGTACGCTCGGCAGACGTTTAATCATCTCTTCATCCGGGGTGACAAACAAAGTCTTCTGGTGATCATAGATGACAAAACCCGGTTTTGATCCGCTAGGTTTGCGGACGTGGCGGATCAGGGTAGTATCTACGGGGACGCTGCTCGATTGCTTAGCCTGGCTGAAATAAGCGGCAAGCTGGGCAGCCTCCTCCAACGTGGTGTCTCCAAACTGATCGCTGCGGATAACGACATGCGAGCCGGGGATGTCTTTGGTGTGCAGCCATGTATCATTTGGGGAAGCCAGCTTGTTGGTGACATACTCGTTCTGAAGATTGTTTTTACCTACATAGATATCGATGCCTTCAGTGGAGGTGAAGACCTGCAAGGTAGGTCGTGTCGCCTTCTTTTTCTTCTTGCCTTTTTTGTTCCGGTCACGAAGGTATCCCTGACCCACCAGCTCGTCGCGAATCTCCTCGATATCATTCAGGGAAGCATGGGCAAGTTGCTGGAGCAGTCCATCCATATAGGCAATTTCTTCATGTGTCTTGATCAGCTGCTCATCAATGACTAGGAGACTATTCTTGTATTTGTTGTACTTCTTGAAATATCGCTGAGCGTTGTCTGAGGGCTGCAACAGCGGATCAAGCGGAATTGTAATGTCCCCTTGATTCTCATCATAATAGTTGACGAGAACGGCCTCCTTATCCCCTTTGGAAACGGCATGCAGTGAAGCGAACAGCAGCTCTCCCCAGATCCGGTAACGATCTGCTTCACCGGCTTCTTCCAGATCCTCCTGCAGCTTGGTGAGCTTCTTAATGTTCTTGCTTCGCTCATTGCTGATGAACCGGATCAGGTCACTGACCCGCTGCTTCACGGTATCCCGCTCGGCTTTATCTCCGTAATAATCCTCCATACACAGACTGATGGAATCATAATGCTTCACATTGTCTTTAAGCAGTGTCAGAGGAACTGCTGAGAATATCAGCTTGCCTTTGGCATTTGCCCCAGATACCGGCGAGAACTCATTCCGGCGAACGGGTTCCATAACGGAATTGAAAGCATTCCATAGTGCTGCCGCGTATGCTGTCTCTGAATTCGCTGTATCATTTTCGCTGGTGCTGTTAGTAACTCGACTCGCCATTTCTCCCGCTACGAGAGGACTTAGGCCGCTAAAGGAGTACACCAGCCATTGCACCGGATCACCGGAAGGCGAAGGTACAGGTGTTTTTTCTTCAATCCCATCCTCCTCAGCTTCTGTTTCTGGAGTAGTTGCTGCAGAAGCAGCTTCTTCGGCTGAGGCAACAAGACTTATAAAATGATCTCTGCTAATTTCGAGCGGATTATGCTTGTGTTGCTGCGGCGGTTCTGTGTAGGAGAAGCCGGGCATCACGATCCGATAGCTGCTAATGGATGGTGTGACATGATGGATACCATCAACGATGGTGCCGGAGTCCAGTTCAGACAGAATAATATTACTGTGACGGCCCATCAGCTCAATGATGATCTTTTTGGCGGATACATCCCCGAGCTCGTCCCGGGATTTGATGTTAATATGTATGATCCGCTCCATACCTACTTGTGAAATGCTCTCGATAACCCCGCCTTCACAATGCTTGCGCATCAGCATGCAGAACATTGGAGCTTCTGGAGGATTGATCGTATTTCGATCAGTGAAGTGTATACGCGGGTATGTTGGATTCGCGGAGAGTACCAGCTTACCTGCACTGCCGCCCCGCAGAATGAAGATGAGATCATGTTCGCTGGGTTGATATATTTTTCCGATCCGCGCCCCTACGCATGACTGAAGCTCATGCACGATGGAGCGGGTTACGATTCCGTCGAGTGCCATATTAAAGTTCTCCTGTCGCGATAATATAAATTTCGTTCTTTCCCTATGATGCCATACTTTCCTTCTTTCGTCCAAAAGGACCGAGGCGGACAGGGTGATATTTCAGGACGACCCCGAATACACTTTGTCTTAAACAGGTGGAAAAGCTGTGCGCCGCAGGAAGGCAAGATATGACCGGGAGGGGATCGAAAGGATATGGAACAAAACAGTTGGCACCAGCTCGGTGCAGATGAGCTGCAAAGGATATTAGCTGTTGATCCGATGGCGGGCCTGAGCGAAGAGGAAGCTGTGGAAAGACGCGTCAAATTCGGGCTGAATGAGCTGTCGGAAGGAAAGAAGGTGTCCCCGCTTACACTGCTGCTCAACCAGTTTAAGGATTTTATGGTGCTGGTGCTGATGGGAGCAACGCTTGTCTCAGGGCTGCTGGGCGAATATCTGGATGCTGTCACGATAATCGTAATTATTGTACTCAACGGAGTGCTCGGATTTGTGCAGGAATTCCGTGCGGAACGTTCTCTACGGGCTTTGAAGCAGCTGTCTGCTCCTACTGCAAAGGTCCTTCGTCATGGCAAAAGCATGATTATACCAGCCAAAATGCTGCTGCCGGGAGATATTATATTGCTCGAGAGCGGTGACCGAATTCCGGCAGATATACGGTGGCTGGAGTGCAGCTCGCTATATGCAGAGGAATCAGCATTAACTGGTGAGTCATTGCCGGTCGCCAAGCATGCTAACCCGATTCAGGCTAGTGAGGTTGCCCTTGGGGATATGAAGAACATAGGCTTTATGGGTACGATGGTTACGAGAGGTACGGGTAAAGCTATGGTCGTCCGTACTGGAATGGACACAGAGATGGGCAAGATCGCCGATCTGATCCAGAACACCGATGCGCAGGAAACTCCGTTGCAGCACCGCCTGGAGCAGTTGGGTAAAATTTTGATCTATGTTTCACTGGGATTAACTATTGTAGTTGTATTAGCCGGGATTTTGCATGGTCAACCTGCGCCAGCGATGTTCCTGGCGGGTGTCAGCCTTGCGGTAGCTGCGATTCCTGAAGGTCTGCCGGCCATTGTAACGATTGCCCTTGCACTTGGTGTCCAGCGGATGATTAAACGTAAGGCAATTGTCCGCAAGCTCCCCTCCGTGGAGACACTAGGCTGTGCTTCGGTCATTTGCTCCGACAAGACAGGCACATTAACACAGAATAAAATGACGGTGACCCGTGTCTGGACCGGTGGCCGCGCTCTTGAAGTTACTGGGCAGGGGTATGCTCCTGTAGGTCATGTTCTGGACAAAGGCAAGCCAGTGGAGCTGAAACATGACCAGAGCTTGCGGCGTCTCTTGCAGATCGGGGCTTTATGCAACAATGCAGAAATCCAGGAGACGCTCCCTGCGGAGTCTGGCGGAAAACGGAAGGTTAAGGGGAAAGGTAGTGGCACACTCAAGGATCAGGATAAGAATGATGCAGTCTGGGAACTGAAAGGAGATCCAACAGAAGGAGCACTCATTGCACTGTCTGCCAAAATGGGTCTGACTGCTCAGACGCTCGCTGTGACCTTTTCCAGAGAGCAGGAGTTCCCATTTGACTCAGAGCGTAAGCTCATGTCTGTTCTGGTCAGTCATCCCGGAGGACGGATGGTATGCACCAAAGGTGCTCCCGACGAGCTCTTAGGACGCTGTTCGTATATGCTTTGGGAAGGTGGAGTTGTTCCATGTACGCCTACACTCCGTCAAAAGGTGCTTGAAGCGAATGAAGCCATGGCTTCCGGAGCGCTGCGTGTGCTTGGCATGGCTTACCGCGAACTCCGGCCCAACGAATCTGCTTCCAGTGAGAAAGAGGCGGAACATCAATTAATCTTCGTCGGGTTGGCCGGTATGATTGATCCTCCGCGCCGTGAAGTCCGGGATGCGATCAGTGTTACCCGGCGCGCAGGCATCAAGACTGTGATGATTACCGGGGACCACGGTACAACCGCAGAAGCAATAGCCCATCAGCTCGGTATTCTGCAGCGCGGAGGAACAGTATTAACAGGAAGCCAGATCACGCGCATGTCTGATACGGAGCTGGACAAAGTGTCTGACAATGTATATGTATATGCACGGGTATCACCGGAACATAAGCTGCGTATTGTGAAATCTCTGCAACGTCACGGCCATGTGGTGGCAATGACAGGTGATGGTGTAAATGATGCTCCGGCCATTAAAGCGGCGGATATCGGGATATCCATGGGTATTACCGGCACGGATGTAACCAAGGAAGCATCGGCGCTGGTTCTTGGAGATGATAATTTCTCTACTATTGTAGCTGCGATTGAAGAAGGTAGAAACATTTACGAGAATATCCGCAAATTCATCCGGTACCTACTGGCCTCAAATGTCGGCGAAATACTGACGATGTTCTTTGCGATGATGCTTGGCCTTCCGCTTCCGCTCGTACCGATTCAAATCCTGTGGGTCAATCTCGTGACTGACGGTCTCCCGGCCATGGCGCTCGGGGTAGACCAGCCGGAGAAGGACCTGATGGAGCATAAGCCACGCGGTGCCAAAGAGAATATCTTTGCCCGCCGGCTGGGCTGGAAAATCATCAGCCGCGGCCTGCTGATCGGCTTATGTACCCTGACAGCCTTCTGGCTGACACTTCGTGTAGCACCGGATCAACCGGAACAGCTGATTCGGGCTCAATCCGTCGCTTTTGCCACTTTGGTTATGGCACAGCTGATTCATGTATTTGACTGCCGCAGTTCCCGTTCCGTGTTTCACCGCAATCCGTTCCAGAACAAATATCTTGTTCTCGCCGTATTGTCTTCTGTGCTCTTGATGTTAGTGGTAATGTACCTGCCTGTGCTGCAGCCGGTATTTAAGACTGTGCCGCTTAGCTTCCGGGAGTGGTGCCTTGTGTTCGTGACGGCAGGTATACCTACTTTTGTCATGGGGGCAGGTAGTGTCTGGAGCGGAAGACGGAACCGCAGCCGCAGCGGGAACCGGCCGATGATAAAAAGTACAAAATTTTCAGCATAAAATCAATAGCTTTGGTGCACTCCTTGAGGTATGCTGATTGCAGTTACAGCCTGTATCCTAGCGAAACAGGTTACGCAGCAAAGAAACTTAAGGAGTGACATTCCAATGGAATTTACAAAAATGCATGGCCTGGGCAATGATTTCATCATCGTCTACGGTGAGCAGCAGCTTCCAAGCAACGCTTCTGAACTGGCTATCTCCTTGTGCAACCGGTTCTTCGGAATCGGCGCGGACGGTCTAGTATATATCTTGCCCTCAGAGCGTGGCGACTATATGATGCGCATTATGAACTCGGATGGCTCCGAAGCGGAGCAATGCGGCAACGCCATCCGCTGTGTATCGAAATATGTATATGACCGGGGTCTGGTAAGTTCGGAGCAAATTGTCATAGAGACAATCGGTGCAGGTGAACAGAAGGTTACCCTGAAAGTAAAAGACGGCATAGTGGAGACTGTGACCGTTGATATGGGCGAACCGATCTTATCAGGTGCTCAAATTCCGGTAGCCATCGATGCTGAGCCGGTACTGGATCAGCCGATTGAAGCGGACGGGCAAGAATTCAAATTCACAGCCGTGTCGATGGGGAATCCGCACTGCGTTATTTATGTAGAGGATGCCGTATCCTTCGATCTTGCAGCCTGGGGTCCCAAGCTCGAAGTGCATCCACTTTTCCCGAGAAAAGTGAATGTGGAGTTTGCTACCGTGCTCGACCGTGGACATGTGGATATGCGAGTATGGGAACGTGGAGCCGGACCGACGCTCGCTTGCGGAACCGGAGCATGTGCTACACTGGTGTCTTCTGTACTTAACGGACTTACCGACCGTTCGGCTTGGATTAGCCTGAAAGGCGGAGATCTGTTCATTGAATGGAGTGAAGAGGATAATCATGTATACATGACAGGTCCGGCTGAGATTGTATATACAGGAACGGTACAGATTTAACTTCATAGCGTAAATATATTTTTAGCGATTAAATTTGAGCAGCAAGTCCCGATGAGGGGGCTTGCTGTTTTTTTATTTCATAGAATAGATTTGTGGCGGTAGGCTAAAGCTTATCAATCCTCCCGATTTATGTTACATTAGTATGAAACTAATGACAGGGGAGGGTTTCCGATGAAGCCCGATTTGCGGACTGCTTGGGGAAATACTGTGCTTGTCGGAGATGGGGCAATGGGAACTTACTTGTATCAAAAAGGGTTTCCGGTCGGTATCTCTTATGAAGAATTGAATCTGACTTCTCCTGAGGTCATTGAAGATGTCCATCGCAGCTATATTAAAGCCGGAGCTGTATTGCTTGAAAGTAATACATTCTCGGCGAATTATGACAGGCTGTCCAAATACGGATTGGAAGGCAAAGTGGACGAAATTAACCGGGCGGGGGTCCGGATTGCACGCAAAGCCGCCGGTACGGAGGGTTATGTGGTTGGGGCTGTCGGAGCCATCCGCGCAGGAAAGAGAGCCAATCTTTCATCCTCGGAGCTAAAAAAATATTTCAACCAGCAAATAACATCACTTCTTGAAGAAGAAGTGGACGGCATTATGCTGGAAACTTTCTATGATGTGGAAGAGCTGCATCTGGCTTTGCGGACCGTCCGGATGCACAGTCAGCTTCCGGTGATCTGCCAGTTCGCGGTTGATGAATCGGCAATGACGCTAGATGGTCTGACCCTACCTGAAGCCTTCCGCATTCTGGAGGATGACGGTGCTGATATTATCGGCTTCAACTGCCGGACAGGTCCTATCGGGATTAAACGGGCCTTGAAGCATTTGCAGGGCAACCTGGTACTTCCGGTATCGGTCTATCCAAATGCAGGTGTAGCTGATTACGTGGACGGCCAATACCGGTACGGTGCTACGCCTGAGTACTTTGGGCAGATGGCGCTGACGTTTGCGGATATGGGCAGCCGGATTATTGGCGGATGCTGTGGAACAACGCCGCAGCATATTGCTGAGATTTCAGCGGCGCTTGAAGGCTATATTCCACAGCCTCTTCCAGTTCCTGCAACACGCAGCACGGAGCGTTTCCAGGTACAGGAGCATTTGGGTGCTGACCAGGGCGATGATAACAAAGAGCCGACACTGGTTGATCTGGTCAAGGAACGCCATACGGTAATCGTGGAGCTTGACCCTCCCCGTGACTTGGATATTGAGAAGTTTATGAGAGGTGCCGAGGCGCTTCGCCGGGCCGGTGCAGATGCTTTAACACTTGCGGACAACTCGTTGGCTGTCACCCGGATGAGCAACATGGCCCTGGGACATCTGGTTCAGGCGAAGACCGGACTTCGTCCTCTCGTGCATATCGCCTGCCGTGACCGCAATCTGATCGGAACACAATCGCATTTGATGGGCTTCGATGCACTGGGCATCGATCATGTGCTGGCGGTTACTGGGGACCCTGCCCGGTTTGGTGATTTGCCTGGCTCCAGCTCGGTTTATGATCTGACCTCATTTGAGATCATACGGATGATCAAGCAGCTCAATGACGGTGTAGCCTTTTCAGGTAAACCACTGAAGCAGAAAGCGAACTTTGTCATTGGAGCTGCTTTTAATCCCAATGTTAAACATCTGGACAAGGCTGTCCAGCGACTGGAGAAGAAGATCGCTTCCGGTGCGGATTATATTATGACCCAGCCTGTATATGACCGGGAGTTGATCGCAAAAATTGCTGCAGCTACCAAGCATCTGGATGTTCCGGTGTTTATCGGTGTCATGCCGCTGGCAAGCGGGCGTAATGCCGAGTATCTGCATAATGAAGTTCCAGGTATTCAGCTCTCTGAGGAAGTGCTTCTGCGGATGAAAGGTCTGGAAGGTGAAGCCGGGCGTGCAGAGGGTGTAGCGATTGCAAAAGAACTGCTGGATGCGGCTCTTGAGCACTTTAACGGGATCTATTTAATGACTCCTTTTATGTTCTATGATATGAGTGCACAGCTTCTTGAATATGTCTGGGAGAAGTCCGGGCGCAAATTGTCCCCCTTGTTTCGCTAGGAGTTATCAATTACAATAGTATAATGGATGTGATGCCGATGTCATTTAGCATGACCGGATACGGTCAATCGTCCCTTAATTTTGACGGTTACAAAGTAATGTTTGAAGTTAAATCGGTCAATCACCGGTACAGTGAAGTCGTGCTGCGTGTGCCAAGGGAATGGGCTTCCTACGAAGATTTGCTGCGTAGAAGGGTTCAGCATTACATTAAACGCGGCCGAGTGGATGTCACTGTGAGCAAGGAGCCCGTTGAAGAGACGGCTTCGGGCCGCACTCTGAATATCCCTGTGGTCAAAGCATACCTTAATGCTGCAGATGTACTGAAGAGAGAATTCGGTGTTGCCGGAGAGCTAAGCCTCAGTGAAATTCTGTGCTTACCTGGTGTAATGGAGGAAGATACGGATTCCGTTCCGGAGCCTGTTAATATCCAGCTTTTGCCGGATGCACTGCAGCAGGGCCTGGAACAATCCTTGATGTCTCTATTGGAGATGAGAGCAAGGGAAGGACGTTTCCTTAGCGATGACTTGGTTCAGCGGCTGGATAAGCTGCAGGAGCTTCACCACAAGATGACGGAATTGTCGGGTAATGTCGTGAATGATTACCGTGATAAGCTCCGCCAGCGCCTAAATGAATTGAGTGACGGTATATTTCCTTTTGACGAGCATAAATTCGGAATGGAAATTGCCTTGTTCGCTGACCGCTGCAACATCGATGAAGAATTGATCCGTCTGGATAGTCACATCGGGCAGTGCAGAGAACTGCTGAACGGGGAAGATTCTGTGGGGCGCAAGCTGGATTTTCTCATTCAGGAGATGAACAGGGAGACGAACACCATAGGCTCCAAGTGCAACCATTTGACTTTGGTCAACCATGCTCTTGAAATAAAAGCCGAGCTCGAGAAGATTCGTGAGCAAGCGGCGAATTTAGAATAATGGGGACCTATAATAAAGACAAGCTGTAACTTTTAGGGGGAACACCGGAACATGGCAATTAAACTTATCAATATCGGCTTTGGAAATATTGTCTCGGCTAACCGTATTATTTCCATCGTCAGCCCGGAATCTGCGCCGATTAAGCGTATTATTCAGGAAGCAAGAGACCGGCACATGCTGATTGATGCAACTTATGGACGCCGGACCCGTGCAGTTATCATCACGGACAGTGATCATGTCATTTTATCGGCTGTACAGCCGGAAACTGTGGCACACCGCTTGTCCAGCAAAGACGACGATAACGACGAATAACAACTACATTGGAGTGTATTATGTCAAAAGGATTACTAATTGTGTTATCCGGCCCTTCCGGTGTCGGCAAAGGCACGGTCTGCACAGCATTGCGGCCGAAAATGCCTAAACTTGTATATTCGGTTTCAGCGACTACCCGCAGTCCCCGGGCAGGGGAACAAGATGGAGTTAATTACTTCTTCAAAAGCCGGGAGCAATTCGCTGAAATGATCGAAAGTGACCAGCTTCTTGAATACGCGGAGTACGTAGGCAATTTTTATGGCACTCCCCGGGATTTTGTTGAGCAGACGCTGAATAGCGGAAAAGACATCATTCTTGAAATCGAGGTACAAGGTGCGCTCAAGGTGAAGGAGAAATTTCCTGAGGGCATTTTTGTGTTCCTGCTTCCTCCATCTATGGATGAGCTTAAGGACCGTATTAGGGGTCGTGGAACAGAGCATCCGGATATTATAGATCATCGCATGTCTGTGGCTGAAGATGAGATTAATCTGATGAGACATTACGATTATGCTGTGGTTAATGATGAAATTGATCTGGCGTGTAAGCGGATAGAGAGCATTATTATGGCCGAACATTGTAAGATCAGGTGACCCCAGGTACTTTTGCTGAATCAGTCACAATAAACTATGAAGAGGTGTCCCATGTTATATCCATCAATCGATGAAATGATGACTAAGGTAGACAGCAAGTATTCCCTGGTAGTAGCTGCATCCCGCCGGGCAAGAGAACTGCGCGAAGGCGGAAAGACGGATATTAAGAATCCAAGATCCCACAAACAGGTTGGGGTTGCCCTTGAAGAAATTTATGAAGATAGATTGTTGGTTACCAAGGGCGAAGAGTAGTCTTCCGAGAGCTGCTTTTACTGGAATAACAAGCCATCTATATACCTAGAAACAACCGGGAACGCTCATCGTCAATTTCCCTTTGACGGTGATGCCGTTTCTTCTTGAGGTTTTAAGACACTAAATGAATTTGATAGCCCGGACCGGGCTGTTCCTGACAACCGGAAGGTTGTTATTTTTTTAAAATACAAGAAAGTATAGGGTTCACACTTTACTGTATTCTTGTATTTTTATCTTGAAAAAGTTTCTTCTTGATTAGGGGGGATAACCATGTTGAAGGATAAAACAATTGTACTGGGTATTACTGGAGGTATCGCTGCTTACAAGGCGGCGGCCCTGACCAGTAAACTTGTGCAAAAAGGTGCGAAGGTACATGTGATTATGACCGCTTCGGCAAAAGAGTTCATCACAGAACTTACGCTTCAATCCTTATCAAAGCAGCGGGTATACAGCGATACGTTCCAGGAACGTGATCCGTCCTCCATCTCACATATTGATTTGGCTGATTCTGCCGATCTGGTACTTGTCGCTCCGGCTACTGCGAATATCATTGCCAAAATGGCACATGGAATCGCGGATGACATGCTTTCGACGACATTGCTAGCTGCAACGGCCCCGGTGATGGTAGCGCCAGCGATGAATGTGCATATGTATCAGCATCCTGCAGTTATTCATAATATGAATATTCTGGCTGATCGCGGGGTGCACTTCATTGAACCGGGTGAAGGGCTATTGGCCTGCGGTTATATCGGAAAGGGACGCCTTGAGGAACCGGAAGCTATAGTGAGCTGCATCGAGAAATTTTTTAAGCTTCGCGAAAGCATGAGTGCTGGACCTTTAACGGGTAAAAAAGTAGTCATTACAGCAGGAGGTACGGTAGAGCGGATTGATCCGGTTCGCTATATTTCCAATGATTCCTCCGGTAAAATGGGATTCGCACTGGCACGTGCTGCCCGGGATTTGGGGGCAGAAGTGACATTGGTGGCCGCAAGAACGGAAGAGAAGCCACCACAGAATATTCCACTGATTCGTGTAGAATCCGCACAGGATATGCTTGAAGCAGTAACCTCGCTTTGGGAGGATTGTGACATTCTGGTCAAGGCGGCTGCCGTATCCGATTACCGGCCTAAGGAACGTATGCAATCCAAAATCAAAAAAAGCGGAGAACAGATGTCGCTTGAGTTAGTGAAAACGACAGATATTCTGGAAACACTTGGAAAAAGCAAAACCTCGCAGTTTCTGATCGGCTTTGCAGCGGAGACTGACAATGCAGAAGCCTTCGCACGTGATAAGCTGGTTCGTAAGAACTGTGATTTAATAGTAGCCAATGACGTAAGTATGCCGGGTGCAGGGTTTGGAGTGGACACGAATATCGTCTCCATCTATGACCGTGACGGATTGGTGCTCAGCTTACCGCAGCTGTCCAAGGATGAAGTGGCGGAGCAAATTCTGACATTGGCTGCCGGACGGCTTGCAGGAGTAGGCGTCTAATGGAAATTGCCAAGGTGATCGTAGATGTTCCTGTACGCAGTACAGACCGGCCCTTTGATTACTTGATTCCTGAATCACTTCGTGTATGGATTGAAGTCGGCAGCCGGGTAGCGGTTCCCTTTGGCCACCGGACTGTACAGGGATTCGTCATCTCGCTGGAGTCTGGGGATGTCTTCGCTGCTACCAATCTCAAACCCATTCAGGAAGTACTGGATTTAATTCCGCCTTTATCCCCTGAGCTTGTGGAGCTTGCGGATTGGACGAGCCACAGGTACGCCTGTCGGAAGATTTCTGCATTGCAGGCTATGCTGCCGACTGCTTTGAAAGGTAAAGCTGAACGATATATTACACTTGGCGAACCTGAACGTGAACCGGCATTTGGATATAGCGGAGAACCGGTCTTTCTGGATGAAGAGCTATTCCCCATGTTCCCTGATAATGGGAGAGAAGAACGGGCGATTTCAGACTTCGTCTCACGTAATGGACAGGTCACGATGAAGGAACTGACCCGTGCATTCCCGGGGGCTGCAGAGACAGTGAAATTTATGCTCCGGCGGGGTGTGTTGATCGAAATCCAGTCCATCAAGGACAAAATGGGTAAAAAGAAAATGAAAGCCGTCAATTTGTCTATAGGTACGGATTCGGCACGGGAGGCGCTTAGAAGCTTTCCGGCCAGATCCGCGCGCCAGAAGGAAGTGCTGTCTTTCCTCATTGAAATGGAGGCGATGCTGCCGCTGCCACTCAAAGAAGTATTATCGCTTCTGCAAGTAACAGCAGGCACGGTCAAAAGTCTTGAGGAAAAAGGTTTTATTGAAATCACCGAAATTGAGGTGTACCGCGACCCCTACCAGGGACGCAATTTCAAGCCTAGTGATCCTCTTCCACTGACAGCAGAACAATCCTCGGTGTATCAGCGGATATCAGAATCTGTGGATGAGCAGAAACACGAGGTATTTCTGCTCCATGGTGTAACCGGCAGCGGGAAGACGGAAATCTATCTACAGTGCATCCGGCGATGTCTGAATCTGGGACGCCAGGCGGTTGTTTTGGTGCCGGAAATATCACTTACACCGCAAATGGTGGAGCGCTTCAAAGGGCGGTTTGGCAGCGGAGTAGCAGTGATGCACAGCCGGTTGTCAGCAGGTGAAAGATATGATGAATGGCGTAAAATCAGGGAAGGTAAAGCCTCGGTTGCTGTAGGTGCACGTTCAGCAATCTTTGCCCCCTTCGCAAACCTCGGTCTCATTATTATGGATGAGGAGCATGAATCTTCATATAAACAGGAAGAGAATCCTAAGTATCATGCCCGTGATGTTGCGGTCCGTCGCGCTCAGCAAGGGGATGCCGTCGTGATATTGGGTTCTGCGACTCCGTCACTGGAAAGCTATTATGCTGCAGGGGCCCGGAAAGACATGAATTTCGCTCCGGTGCTTCTGGAAATGCCAAGCCGTGCGCTTGGAAACGAGTTGCCCAAAGTGAAGGTAGTAGATATGCGTGAGGAATTGAAAGCGGGCAACCGGTCCATGTTCAGCCGTGATCTGCATTCGGCATTGTCTGAACGGTTGGCAAAGGGTGAGCAGACGGTGCTGCTGCTGAACCGGCGGGGCTTCTCGACATTTGTCATGTGCCGTAGCTGCGGTTATGTTGCAGGATGTCCGGAATGTGATATTTCTTTAACCTATCACAGCCGGAGCGATAATCTGCGTTGTCATTATTGTGGTCATGCAGAGCCTGCACCCAAGGAATGCCCGGAGTGTGGAAGCGAGCACATCCGATTCTTTGGTACAGGGACACAGCGGGTGGAAGAGGAACTGGGGAAGCTATTCCCCGGAATTCGCGTCATCCGGATGGATGTAGACACGACCACGGAGAAAGGCTCGCATGAGAAACTGCTGGGGGAGTTTAGGGATAAGAAGGCGGATGTACTGCTTGGAACTCAAATGGTTGCCAAAGGTCTGGATTTCCCTGACGTTACCCTGGTTGGGGTAATTACAGCGGATTCTGCGCTGAATTTACCTGATTTCCGGGCCGCTGAGAAAACCTTCCAGCTGCTTACGCAAGTTGCCGGACGTGCAGGGAGGCATCAACTTCCCGGCGAAGTCGTCGTTCAGTCGTACACGCCGGAGCATTATTCGATTGTGCATGCGAGCAGTCATGATTATATTTCATTTATGCGGGAAGAACTGAAGCACCGGAGGGTGCTCAGTTATCCGCCATATTGCCGGTTCATTCTGGTTACACTCTCCCATGAGCAGTTGCCTGTTCTGCTGAAGCTCTCGGAGAACTATGCATTGAACCTGCAAGGCAAGTCCAGGCAACGGGGATGGTACGGAGATTTGGACCAGCCAGCTCCGGATGTGCTGGAGCTTCTGGGGCCGGTAGCTTCACCTATGCCCCGGTTAAAAGGTAGATATAGATTTCAATGCATTATTAAATGGCGCGGTGGCATTGATGTGATAGGTCTTGTACGCGAGGTGGCTGAGGAGTTGGAAGATTCCGCAAAGGATACGGGCTTACAGATCAGTATTGATGTAGACCCGCAGATGATGATGTAAAATACAAAGAACGATGCTTAGATAAGAAAGGTGTTGGCGGAATGTCGATTAGAATGATAGTTTTGGAGCCTGATGAGGTTCTTCACAAAAGAGCGAAGGAAGTAACGAAAGTAACTCCAAATGTCCAGAAGCTGCTGGATGATATGGCGGATACCATGTATGACGCCGAAGGAGTGGGCCTGGCAGCGCCGCAGGTCGGCATTCTAAAACGTCTGATCGTAGTGGATGCGGATGAAGAGCATGGCCTGATCAAAATGATCAATCCTGAAATTGTTAGTTCCGAAGGTGAGCAATTCGGACCTGAGGGTTGCCTGAGTATTCCCGGAATTAACGGCGACGTTCGCCGGGCGGAGACAGTGACCGTTCGCGGTCTTGACCGGGAAGGAAATGAAATTACAGTCACTGGCAGCGGCCTGCTGGCAAGAGCATTCCAGCATGAGATTGATCATCTTAATGGAGTATTGTTTACGGACATTGCCGAAAAAGTATATGAGATGAAGCCGGATCACGGTGCAACAGAGGGGTGAACAGGATGAAGATTGTATTCATGGGAACACCCGAATTTGCGGTACCCAGTTTGAACATGCTCGTCGAGGAAGGTTATAATGTCGTTGCGGTTGTTACCCAGCCTGACCGGCCGCAGGGCAGAAAAAAGACATTGACACCTACCCCGGTTAAGGAGGCAGCTTTAGCTCTGGGTCTGCCGGTGATGCAGCCCGAACGGCTGCGTCGTCCGGAGGCGGTAGCTGAACTTGCAGCGTATGAGCCAGAAATGATCGTTACTGCCGCATACGGACAAATTTTGCCGAAATCAGTTCTGGATCTTCCGGTACGAGGCTGTATTAACGTCCATGGCTCTTTGCTGCCGAAATACCGTGGAGGAGCGCCAATTCAGCGTTCTGTAATCAATGGTGAGACCGTAACAGGAGTTACCTTGATGTATATGGCAGAAGGTCTGGATACGGGTGATATGATTTCGCGTGTGGAGGTTCCGATTGCTGAAGATGACACGGCGGGTACGATTTTTGAGAAGCTTAGCCTTGCAGGCAGAGATCTTCTAAAGTCCGAAATGCCAAGGCTTATGGAAGGACCAGTTACAGCCACGAAGCAAAATGAGGACGAAGCTACGTATGCACCCAACCTTAAGCGTGAAGACGAACGGGTCGACTGGTCTAAGGGCTCACGTAATATTTACAACCAGATACGCGGATTGGTACCTTTCTCGGGTGTATTCACCCTTTGGAATGACGAAACCTTCAAAATCTGGGCCGCTGAGAATCCATCTTCTACAGATGCTTTAACAACGAATGACGGAGCAACACCCGGAACCGTACTTTCTCTAAGTGAACGCGGAATTGAAGTGAAGACCGGAGACGGGGTTATACTTCTGACTACGGTTCAGCCTGCGGGCAAAAAAGCCATGAGCGCCGGTGATTTTGCCCGTGGCGGAGCGATGAAACCGGGAACGGTGCTATTATGAGCGGCGCAGGTCGCCATAGAGGTGCAGGACACAATACAGGCGGTAAAGCAAATGCCAAACCGTCTGTACCATTGACTGCCAGGGAAGCCGCACTCGACATCCTAGTGAGAGTAGATGACCAGGGCGCATACAGTAATCTGCTGCTTAACAGCACTCTCCAGAAATCCGGGCTTAGCCGTGAGGATTCGGGTCTTGTTACTGAACTCGTCTATGGAACGATCTCCAGAAGAAATACACTGGACTATGTACTGGAGCAGTTCGTAAGTAAGGGATTGACCAAGCTGCAACCTTGGGTGCTTAGTCTGCTACGGCTAAGTCTCTATCAAATTATGTATCTGGATCGTATTCCTTCCCATGCAGCTGTTCACGAAGCGGTGAATATCTCCAAACAACGTGGTCACCAAGGGATATCCGGCATGGTTAACGGTGTCCTTCGCAGCGTCCTGCGTTCCGGTGAACAACCGGTGTTTCCGGAGAAAATGGGAGAAGTAAGCAGAATCGCCTTCAGGCATTCCCATCCGAGGTGGATGGTAGAGCGCTGGATCGCGGAATATGGAACTAATGTGGCGGAAGCGATTTGTGCGGCCAATAATGAACCTCCGGCAGTGAGTGTAAGGGTAAATACAACCATGACTAGCCGGGAAAAACTGCTTGAAGAGATGCTGGAACAGGGGTTAAACGCGTCAGCTTCAGATGTCAGCCCGTTTGGAATTATCATCAAGGGCGGCGGTAACCTGGCCCTCACCTCATGGTATAAAGACGGTTATCTGTCCATTCAGGATGAAAGTTCCATGCTGGTTGCTGAGGCTGTAGCACCGGAATCCGGTATGCGTGTTCTGGATTGCTGTGCGGCTCCGGGTGGCAAGACCGCTCATATGGCCGAGATCATGAAGGACGAAGGCGTTATTTATGCCAATGACTTGCATGAGCATAAAGCGAAGCTTATTTCTGATCAGGCGGAGCGGCTTGGATTGGATAGCATTGTAACCCGCAGCGGTGATGCTCTCGAGCTTAGTCATGCCTTAGAGAAAGCATCGTTTGACCGTATTCTGCTGGATGCTCCATGTACGGGTCTCGGTGTAATCCGCCGAAAGCCAGATTTGAAATGGCGTAAGGTTCCGGCAGATGTTACGGGGATTGCTGCCCTGCAGGAACAACTGCTTGAGTCCATATCAGAGTTGCTTAAGCCGGGCGGGATTCTGGTATACAGTACATGTACAACAGAGCAGGCAGAAAACAGTGAGGTAGTTTCATCTTTCTTGAGAAACAATCCCCATTTTGAAGCAGTAACATTCACTACGCCGTTATGGGATCGAATAAAGGATGTCGCTCTGGCAAAAGGTGAAGGCATTCAAATTCTGCCTCAGCACTTTGGTAGTGATGGATTCTTCATAGCCTGTCTGCAGCGGCGTCAATAAGGCCAAAAGACCTCAAGATGTACATCATGTTTTCCGCCCGCCGGGCGATTCCGGCGGGCGTTTCTTTTACCGTCTCTGATTTTTATGTTAAAATAGGAAGAATGACAAATAATGAGCATATCCTTAAGAAAGAACAGGTGCAAATAACTATGAAACCTTTAATATATGATTTTTCACTGGAAGAGCTGCAGCAGTGGGCGAAAGACAACGGAGAACCGGCTTTCCGGGGTGGCCAGATTTTTGATTGGCTGTACGTGAAGCGGGTCGACGAGTTTGATGCGATGAGCAACTTGTCCAAATCTCTGCGCGAGAAGCTGAAAGAGCAATTCTCCATTTCTGCTTTGAAGGAAATAACCAAATTCGAATCCAAGGATGGTACCGTGAAGTTTCTGTTCGGTCTGCATGACGATCATGCTATCGAAACGGTCATCATGAAGCATAACTATGGTAACAGTGTATGTGTTACTACACAGGTGGGCTGCCGGATTGGCTGCACGTTCTGTGCCTCTACACTTGGAGGATTGAAACGGGATTTGACGGCTGGCGAGATTGTAGCCCAAGTTGTTAAATCTCAGCAGATTCTGGATACCCGCGGCGAACGTGTCAGCAGCATAGTCATTATGGGCACAGGTGAGCCGTTTGAGAACTATGATGCCACGATGAGATTCCTTCGTCTGATGATTCACGAAAAGGGATTGAATATCGGGCAGCGCCATATTACGGTATCAACAAGCGGCATCGTACCAAGCATTTATCAATTCGCTGAAGAAGACACACAGATTAATCTGGCAATTTCAATTCACGCACCCAATGACGCACTACGTTCCAAGCTGATGCCTGTTAACCGCAGATTTCCTTTTGATGACGTTATTGAATCACTGCGTTATTATCAGGCTAAGACCGGCCGCCGTATTAGCTTTGAATATGCTTTGATCGGTGGGGTCAATGACCAGCCAGAGCATGCAGCAGAGCTGGCTAGTGTGCTCAAGACCATGCTGTGCCATGTAAATCTGATACCTGTCAACCATGTACCGGAACGTAAGTATGTAAGAACTTCCCGCAAAGACATCTTTGAATTTCAACGGATATTGGCTGATCAGGGCATAAATGTTACGATACGCCGTGAACAAGGCCATGATATCGCAGCCGCGTGCGGACAACTGCGCGCTAAACACATGGAGTTGGGGTGAGGGTAATTGATCAGGACAGTTCATGCCAGCGACATTGGCCGGGTTCGCTCGGTCAATGAAGATTCGGTCTGGATCGGCGCGACGCGCCATGGTTACACACTTGGCATTATCGCTGATGGGATGGGCGGACATCAGGCAGGTGATGTTGCAAGCAAACTCGCATTGAATTACATCAAGCGCAAGCTTGAGAACCTGCAACCTGATATCTCAGATGAAGCGCTAGGAGAAATCCTGTCCACTGCAATTCTGGAAGCGAATGATACTGTCTATAAAGAGGCAGCCAGCGACGAGAAGTACTTTAATATGGGTACTACCGTCGTAGCTGTGCTGCTGAAGGGTTCGACTGGATACATAGGTCATATTGGCGACAGTAGGGCATATCGCGTGAAAAATGATGTTGCTATCCAATTAACCGAGGACCATACGCTGGTCAATGAGCTGTTCAAGAGTGGCCAGATCAGCCAAGAGGAGCTTGAGAATCACCCGCGTCGCAATGTGCTAACCAGAGCTCTGGGAACAGATTCCAGCATTTCAGTGGATTTGATTCCCGTTACGCTGAATCATGGGGAAGTACTGCTTTTGTGCAGCGACGGGCTCAGTAACTTTGTCAGTACAGAACATTTGGGGAAAGTTGCTGGGATTCATGAAATAACGCTTGGGGAAAGAGCAGACCGATTACTTCAGCTGGCTTTGCTTGCCGGCGGCGGCGACAATATCAGCGTCGCTATGTTAGAACATCAAGAAGAGGCCTCTGAGCCTGAAGCAAAGGGGTGGGACTTATGATCGGTCATGAACTGGGCGGCCGTTACCAAGTCATCGAACGAATAGGTGGGGGCGGTATGGCACTTGTGTACCGGGCCCATGATATATTATTGAATCGTAATGTTGCGATCAAGGTGTTGCGCAGCCAGTTTGTGCATGATGAGGAATTCATTCGCAGATTCCGGCGCGAGGCGCAATCCGCAGCATCTCTTTCTCACCCGAACGTTGTTAGTATCTATGACGTTGGACAGGAAGATGAAATCCACTACATTGTTATGGAATATATTGAAGGCAAGAATCTTAATGAGATCATCAAGGAGCGGGCTCCGCTTCAAGTGGACGAGTCTGTACGCATCGCTTCCCAAATCTGTGACGCACTCGACCATGCACATCAAAACCAAATCATACACCGGGATATTAAGCCTCATAACATACTTATAGGTCGTAACGGGCGTGTGAAGGTAACTGACTTCGGTATTGCCCGGGCAGTTACTTCGACAACGATCACCCAAACTGGATCAGTCGTTGGTTCGGTACATTATTTCTCGCCGGAGCATGCTAAAGGCGTATCCACTGGAGAGAAATCCGATCTTTATTCCTTAGGGATTGTTCTGTACCAGATGCTTACTGGTAGCCTGCCGTTTCTGGGCGAAAGTCCGATTAGTGTAGCGCTCAAACATCTTCAGGAGGATTTCGAAGAACCTAGAAAGCTCAATTCTTTAATCCCGCAAAGCGTTGAAAATGTGATTCTTCGTTCTATGCGTAAAAACCCCGAGGAACGCTATCACTCGGCTAAAGAAATGCTGCAGGATCTGGAGACATGTCTGCTTCCGGAACGGCGCAGGGAATCTAAAGTCAACTTCAATGATGAATTTGATGAAGATAAAACGCGGGTAATCCCTGCGATTAAACCTGTTCCAATGGGTATCGGTCCGCGTAATGGGACTATAGACAAAATGCAGCGCAACGACGAGGATGTGCCCGTAGTCAAGGGAAAGAAGAAATGGGGACGTCCGGCTTTGTGGATTGGCCTTACTCTGCTGTTGCTGGTTGCAATGTTCAGTGTTGTTTTATATGTAAAATCTATGCTTGATGTTCCGGAAGTAACGGTACCTTCGGTGATCAATATGACGCTTGAGGATGCCAAACTTAAACTGGATGAAGTAGGTCTTACGATTGAAGATCCGCTGATCGAGGAATATAAACCTAATGTGCCTGAAGGCGTTGTGTTTGACCAAAGCAAACCAGAGGGTACGCTTGCGAAGAAGGGGTCAAGCATTACTCTTTCCGTGAGCATGGCTAAGCAGTTGGCCAAAATGGAAGATTTCGCCGGATTGACGCTGGACGAGGCTACTAAAAAACTGATAGCTCTGGGTATCCCGCAGAACCGGATCACTGCCGATAACCGCAGCAGCGATGAAGTTCCTGCCGGTAAAATAATTACTCAAGATCCGCTGCCGAATAGCGACTTTGATCCTGAAACGGTTACCGTGACTTTGTTCGTCAGCGAAGGCGAAGAGAGTGTGGATATGCCGGACCTTACAGGTCTCACTCAGGATGAAGCCATCGCGAAGCTGGCCGAGAACAAACTGGAGCTGGGAGATGTCAAGGAAGACTCCAGCTTCGCCGTTGAAGAAGGCAAGGTAACCAAACAATGGCCTTACGACAAAGGAACGCCAGTCGCTCCAGGTTCAAAAATTACGATTTACTTGAGCACCGGCTATCCGCCGGAAGCTTTGGAGTATACGTTCAATCTGCCGGTTGCGCCTGTGAAGGAAGGCAAGAAGACGAAGATCCGGATTGAATATGCGGATGCGCGTAATAACGGGGAGAAGCAGGATTGGGGAACTCGCACCATCGGGAAGTCCCAAGTATTATCCGTGAATATGGTGCTTGCGCCTAATACAGACGGTGTAGTCACCGTGTTCCGAGATGGCGCCTTCTTCGACTCATATGTAGTTACCTATATGGATGCCAAGAATAATACTGTGCCGATACCAGAAGTGACCAGCGAACCAACGGCTGAGCCCACCGTTCAGCCTACCGATCCGCCTGCAACAGAGGAACCGACTACGGATCCTTCCATGACGGAAGACCCGGCAGTTAACGGTGGTAACGGTGATGCAGGTCAGACTGGGCTGCTGAATAACGGGAACGGTAACGGGAACGGCAAAGGAAAGGACAAAAGCTAATTACAAGCATCAAAACGGCAATAATGTGTGCCGAAATATCAGCAAACTTAGGGAAAGAAGGCTCACTGTGTATGCCTGAAGGTGTAATTACTAAGGCTTTAAGCGGATATTATTATGTAACTCCCTTGCGTGACGGGTCTATTGCTTCCGCTGAGGGAGCTGTGCAGTGCAGGGCGCGGGGAATATTTAAAAAAAGAGGCGAATCTCCACTCGTTGGCGACAAGGTGGTTTATGTTCTGACTGAGAACGGTGAGGGCATGGTTGACGAAATCATGCCCAGATTTTCCGAACTGATCCGTCCGCAGGTTGCGAACGTAAGTCTGGCCGTTTTACTTTTTTCCATCCGTGAGCCCGACATGAACCTGAATCTGCTGGATAAATTTCTGGTCCACATTGAACACTCCGGTATTGACACTTTAATTGTTCTGACCAAGCAGGATCTTGCCGAAGCTGATCAGGACAATACCAACCGAGTGAAGGAAATGTACGAGAAAATCGGTTATGAAGTCATTGTAACGAGTTCTATGACGGGAGCCGGGAGTGAGGAATTGCGGAAGCGCCTTTCCGGCAAAATCAGCGTATTCTCAGGTCAGTCAGGTGTAGGTAAGTCTACATTGCTGAACCGGATCGTACCCGGTCTGCTTCTGGAGACTGGTGAGATTAGCCTGCGCCTTGGCAGAGGGCGTCACACGACCCGTCATGTGGAACTGATGGATATTGGTGAGAACGGCTTTGTAGCGGATACTCCGGGCTTCAGCCAGCTGGACTTTTTGGAGCTGGGTGTAGAAGAGCTGTCTTCCTGCTTCCGGGAATTCACGTCTTATGCGGAGAATTGCAAGTTCCGTGGATGCAGCCATCTGCATGAGCCGGGCTGCCGGGTAATTGAAGCATTACAGTCCGGGGATATTATAGAAAGCCGGTACGAGCATTATAAGCTGTTTTATAATGAAATGAAGGATAAGAAGCGGAGGTACTGAATCTATGATTATGATTGCTCCATCCATATTGTCAGCGGATTTTGCTGCACTCGGAGCCGAGGTAGCGGAAGCTGAAGCCGGCGGTGCGGATTGGATACATGTGGATGTTATGGATGGTCATTTTGTCCCAAATATTACACTGGGTCCGCCTATCGTTAAAGCGGTGTCCAATCATACATCCCTGCCGCTTGATGTTCATTTAATGATTGAGTCTCCCGAACGTTATATTGCAGACTTCGCGGCAGCTGGTGCGGCTGTCATTACCGTACATGCGGAAGCCTGCATTCATCTGCACCGGACCGTGCATCAGATTAAAGAGCTTGGACTTCTGGCGGGGGTAGCTATTAACCCCGGCACACCAGCCTCCGTTCTAAGCGAAGTGTTGCCCGATGTGGATATGGTACTGGTGATGACGGTGAATCCTGGCTTTGGAGGCCAAGCGTTTATTCCGAATACCCTGAACAAAATCCGCCAAATACGCCAGTGGGCGCAGGAAGTTAACCCTGGGCTTCGTATACAGGTCGATGGAGGGATTGGGGAGGCTACTGCCCCGTTGGTTGTTGAAGCAGGCGCAGACGTGCTTGTGGCCGGGAATGCAGTCTTTGGAATGAAGGACCGTGCCGCAGCGATATCATCGATTCGCGAAGCAGCCAGCCGGGGATAAAGTGCGGGTCATGAAGAGTATGGGGAATAGGTCAAGTCCCTTACGCATAAATATGGTTACATGAGCAGAAATCTCATGTAGCCTTTTTTGTCGTATGAAACGGGTTCCGTACATGACATGGCGGGACAGCCGTTTCTTCTTGTGGAACTGAGAGGTCTGCAGTGCCGTATCGTGTGTGAATCGAGCTAGTCTCCTACCGTAAGGCATGAAATGATGGGAGGGTGAAATATGAAATTTTACACATTCAAGCTACCGAAATTTTTGGGAGGATTTGTTAAAGCGATCTTGAACACCTTTCAGAAGAGCTAAGTACGAAGAACAGAAGAAAACGTGAAAAAAAGCACCTTACAAATGTAAAGGGTGCTTTTTGCTTGATAAGAAATATTGGTCAGTCAGTAAAATATCAGAGACTAGACGCGTTCAACTTTGCCGGCTTTCAAAGCACGGGTGCTGACGTATACACGCTTTGGTTTGCCGTTCACCAAGATACGAACCTTCTGAACGTTAACTCCCCAAGAGCGGCGATTGCGGTTATTCGCGTGAGACACGTGGTTTCCGCTGCTAGGCTTCTTGCCTGTAACAGTACATTTGCGGGACACAGATTACACCTCCTTGTTACTTACACCTGCATAAAACAATACTTAAATATAATATCACAGCAAAAAATGCTACGTCAACCAATTCAAAAACATTTATTTCTTTTGACTCTTATAGTACAATATATATTAGTGTATTATGTCCAGTTAATGAATGCGTTGATTAGGCATGAAGTTAGGAAGGGGAATTCTCATTGAGCAAGCGTACTATAAACGGAGCAGACTTTACCGCCATGGTGCTAAACGGTGCGGAGAAGCTGCAGCAGCACGCAGAGCACGTTAATTCTTTAAACGTTTTTCCGGTACCTGATGGTGATACAGGAACAAATATGAATTTAACGATGACCGCAGGCGCTAATGAATTGAAAAAGAATAATACATCCTCAGTCGGCCAATGCGCCGGCGTACTCTCCAAAGGCCTTCTGATGGGCGCACGGGGTAACTCAGGTGTTATCTTGTCCCAGTTATTCAGAGGCTTCAGCCGGTATGCCGCTCAGCATGAAGAGCTGAATACAAGCCAATTTGCGGCAGCATTGCAATTAGGTGTGGATACCGCCTATAAAGCAGTTGTGAAACCAGTAGAAGGAACCATACTCACAGTTGCCAAAGAGGCTGCAAGACACGCTGTTTATTATTCACGTCGGACAAGCGATGTTACCGAACTGATGACGGAAGTCCTTGCTAAGGCTAAGGAAGCATTGGCCAATACTCCTGAACTATTGCCTGTGCTTAAGCAAGTGGGAGTTGTGGATTCTGGTGGTCAAGGACTGGTCTACATCTATGAAGGATTTCATCAGTATCTGACTAGTGGCGTTACCGCTCATTCGGTACCTGTACAAGGACAGGCCGTTGCACCAGCAACACCTACACCTGTTCTGACGAAGCTTGAGCCTGCCATCTCGAATGTGCAGTCTTCCGCCCAATCCCAGCTGTCCACGGAAGATATTGAATTTTTATATGATATGGAGTTCTTCATCAACCGTCAGCTCGGTGGAACCGCTCCCGCGGATTTCGATGAGGAAGTATTTAGGAAAGCGCTATCAGTGAATGGCGATTCCATTATCGTTATTTCTGATGATGAAACCATTAAAGTGCATGTACACTCTAAAGCTCCTGGAGAAGTGCTGAATTTGGCTCTTCGTTATGGCGAGATTACACAAATTCACATTTTGAATATGCGTGAGCAGCATCGTGACTTACTTACAGCTGGTATGGACATTGCTCCAATGCCAGATGTGTTCGCGGACATTCCAAAAGAGAAGAGCAGTATTCAGTCCCCGGCTGTACCACCTGCTGATGACATGGCTCCTTATGGCTTCATCGCCGTATCATCTGGAGATGGGATTGCTGATATTTTCAAAAGTTTAGGTGTGGATGCTGTGCTTGCTGGTGGTCAGACTATGAACCCTAGCACAGAAGATTTCGTTAATGCGATCTCGTCAATCTCTGCTAAGCACATTTATATTCTTCCTAATAATTCCAATATCATTTTGGCTGCCCAGCAAGCTAAAGAGCTGCTTGAAGGCGAACGTGAAATTACAGTGATTCCAAGCAAGAGCATTCCGCAAGGTATCGCTGCTGCGTTTGCGTTCCAGGAAGACGATTCCGTGGAGACTAATTCTGATAATATGCTTGAAGCGATTACACTCGTTAAATCAGGTCAGGTTACCAATGCGGTGCGTGATACCAGCTTTGATGAGCTTGAGATTAAATCAGGTCAATTTATCGGAATCTCTAATTCTAAAATCGTTGCTGCTGCGGATGATCTGCTGTCCGCCAGTCAATCGCTGCTGTCTAACATGATTGAGAATGGTGATGAGATTGTTACCGTTCTGATCGGTGACGAGACCAATGCGGAGATTACGGATTCGCTGGGAGATTGGATCAAAGAGACGTATCCGGAAGTTGAAATTGAGATCCATGAAGGCGGACAACCGTTGTACTATTACTTGTTCTCCGTGGAGCCCTAATTTGATTTCACGTTATTTATTGAGTTAGTTTGAATATATTTTGGGGAGGATAAGCATGAATCGTACCATAATCGTTACCGACAGTACGTCCGATATACCGCCGGCAATGGCGGAAGCACTCAACATCGAGGTTGTGCCTTTGACCTTGATGTTCGGTGATGAAGCCTTCCGGGACAATTTGGACATGACGCCGGAGCAGTTCTATGAGCGACTTCCCCGCTCCTCCCAATTGCCGACTACTTCTCAACCTTCCCCGGTTGAGTACATGAATGTATACCGTAATATTCTTGAGCGTTATCCGCACAGCCCTATCCTTTCCTTTCATATTTCATCTGGGCTGAGCGGTACATACCAGTCTGCAGTGCTGGCCAAGTCTATGCTTGAAGACGAAGGGGAATTGATAACGGTAGTGGATTCTCTTTCTGCTTCTTACGGCTTTGGTTTTATGGTGACTCACGCAGCAAGGTTGGCTGCAGAAGACAAAAGTCCTGAGGATATCCTGAAGTCTGTGGAGCAAATGCGCCAATCCCGTAAGTTGTATTTCCTGGTGGATACGCTTGAGTATTTACAAAAAGGTGGCCGTATCGGGAAAGCTTCTGCCTTTCTGGGTACACTGCTTAACATCAAACCTATTCTCTCCATTGATGCTGAAGGTATTATTTATGCCGTGGAGAAGGTCAGAGGACGCAAAAAGGCCGTTGCCCGTATGATCGAGCTGTTCAAGGAAGATCTGAAGGGTGTCAATAATATCAACGTAGCGGTGGGCCATACGGCTGAACCCGAATCAGGCAAGGAGTTTATGCAAGAGCTTGCGGGGCATTTTACCCTTGAAGAGCAGGTTCTGACGAACATCGGCCCCGTAGTGGGCAGCCATGTCGGTAACGGAACGTTAGCTGTATTTATCTGGCCTGCACAATGAGGTATGAGTATGAATATGACTGTGTCACTGGATAAAATTGAAGTTAAGAAAATAACAGGCGTGAGCGCTCAAAAGCAAGGCGAGCTTCACGCCTTTGGCGTCTTTACGGTAAAGGATTTGCTGGAATATTATCCTTTTCGTTACGAGGATTACCGCCCCAAATCACTCAGTGAAGTCAAACATGGCGACAAGGTGACGGTGGAGGCGAAGGTCATCGGAGTCCCTGTACTCCAAAGGTATGGCGGGAAATCACGACTAAGCTGCAAATTTCTCGCGGAGCCATGGATGTTCACTGCAACCTGGTTTAACCGGCAATATGTGCGAGAGCAATTGACTGTGGGAAGAGAGATCGTCCTCACCGGAAAATGGGATCAGAAGCGTAACCAGATCACGGTGACGGACTATGAATTTCCTGATAAAGGTGAAGGCAAGACGGGAACTCTTCAGCCGGTCTACTCGGTGGGAGGGAAGATTACTCAAACCTGGATCCGTAAAATTATCCATACGGCATTGCAGCAGTATGGCGAGCTCATTCCGGAGATTCTGCCGGCTTCCATTATGCGTAAGTATGATTTCATGTCCCGCAAACGCGCGATTGCAACGATTCATCAGCCAGAGGATACACGGGAAGGCCAGCAAGGAAGGCGCCGTATGGTGTATGAGGAATTGTTCTTGTTTCAGTTGAAGGTTCAAGCCTTCCGTGTGCTTAACCGGGGAAGGATGGATGGTGTCGTGCATACCGTAGATAACGCCACCGTACGCCAGTTCGTGCGTAGCTTGCCTTTTGAGCTGACAGATGCCCAAAAGCATGTGGAGCTGGAAATACTGCACGACATGAGGTCGCAATATTGTATGAACCGGCTGTTGCAGGGTGATGTGGGCTCTGGTAAAACGGTACTTGCTGCTATCGCGCTGTACGCTACGGTTAGATCCGGTTATCAGGGTGCACTGATGGTGCCGACAGAGATACTCGCTGAACAGCACATGAAATCATTGACGAGAATGTTTGAACCTTTCGGTATTACGGTCGGCTTGCTGACGGGAAGCGTAAATGGCCGTAAACGCAAAGACCTTCTGGCATCTCTACAATTAGGCTTAACCGATATTGTTGTGGGTACCCATGCGCTGATCCAAGAGGATGTTTTCTTCCGCAGTCTGGGCCTTGTGGTTACGGATGAGCAGCACCGCTTTGGCGTCAACCAGCGAAGTGTTCTTAGACGCAAGGGATATAATCCTGACGTCTTAACGATGACAGCAACACCTATCCCACGAACACTTGCGATTACTGTGTTCGGCGATATGGACGTGTCCACGCTGTCTGAACGCCCAAAGGGCCGTGTTCCTATTACGACGTACTGGGTTAAACATGATCTGATGGACAGAGTCTTGAAGCTGATCAGCAGGGAAGTGGACCAGGGAAGACAGGCATATCTGATCTGTCCGCTAATCGAAGAATCGGATAAGCTGGATGTGCAGAATGTAATCGACCTGCATATTCAGATGAGTCAGAACTTTCCCGCTTATAAGGTTGGGTTGCTGCACGGGAGAATGACGCCTGGGGAGAAGGACGAGGTGATGCGTGCCTTCTATGCGAATGAATTGCAGCTACTGGTCTCAACGACGGTTGTTGAAGTAGGTGTTGACGTTCCGAATGCTACCCTGATGGTGATTATGGATGCGGACCGCTTTGGTCTGTCTCAACTGCATCAGTTGCGCGGCAGGGTCGGAAGAGGGGCGCATGCTTCCTTCTGTGTGCTGGTCGCCGATCCGAAGTCTGAGGTCGGCCGTGAACGGATGAATGCCATGACGGATACCGATGACGGGTTCGAAGTGTCCCGGAGGGATTTGGAGCTCCGCGGGCCCGGAGATTTCTTCGGAACCAAGCAAAGCGGCCTGCCGGAGTTCCGGCTTGCTGATATGACCGCAGACTTCGAGGTTCTGGAGCAGGCGCGAGATGATGCTGCAGAGCTTCTGCGGGAAACTTCATTCTGGACCTCCTCTGATTACGCTCCGCTTCGCGGGTTTCTGCAAGGTGAGCAGATATTTCAAGGGGACTTGATTGACTGATTAGGCACATGTGTGGGCTGCCCTTCATATACTGAGTAAGACTGGATATGACGGGAGGTGCCAAACATGAACTATCTTCAATATGGAATCAGTCCGCAGCTTGTAGAACGGATCAAGCTGAAGATGAAGAATCCGGCGATAAAAGAACGGGTCAAGAACATGATCAACGGGGTTACCAGACAGGATCTGCAGGATCCTGCGATTGTCCGCCGATTAGTCCGCAATGCTGCGGGTGTCATGAATGAGAAGCTTTCATCTGCACAGGAAGATCAAATCGTTAAATTCGTTATTGCGCAGAAAATTGACCCTAAAAATACTTTTCACCTAATCCGGTTATGGGGGATGTTCCGTTAATGGCCAGATAATACATAAGGGCGAGGGATTATATCCCTCAGCCCTTTTGTTTATTATAGAATGCGCTGCATATGGAGCGTTACATTACTCCAGTAGCCGGTGTCCAAGGGACTGATCTGTACACCCGGGTCACCCCATGTGTGTATAAACTTGCCATAGCCGATATAAATACCGACATGCCCTGGAATCGCATTGCTTTTAAATCTCCCCGGAACGGTGAAGAAGATCAGATCACCAGCCTTAAGCTGACTTCGACTAACCCGTCTACCCACATTATCCTGGTCCTTGGCAAGGCGGGGAAGGTTAACCCCGAATTTCTTAAATACATGCCGGGTAAAGGAAGAGCAGTCGAACGTCTTCTTCTCTTCGTAAGGTCCAGCACCGAATTCGTAGGGGACGCCAAGATATTTTTTGGCATAGGCAACCAGACTATCCGTATTGACTGATGTACTAAGCGTCTTAATTTTACCGTTCTGCATGGGCTGTGAAATGCCTGTCTTCAAATCCCCCTGTAGTGAATCAACCTGATTTGCGGCCTCTGAAGGGGTTGCAATTTCAATTTCGCCACTATCCGGGTTCCAGCCTACTTCCGTTTGGAGGAATTTCGATAATGAGCGTGTAGTCATATAAATCTGTTTGTTCCTGATCTCAGGCGCCTCTGGCAATGTGAAGTTTTTTCCCAAGGAAAACACTTGTTTGGAGTAAGGACGGAGCATATACATGACGTCACTGTATCCTATTTTGGCATATCCGCCATTGGAGGTTTCATCCTTCATACGGTATCCCAGTGAGGTCAAGGCGGGTTTAATCGGAATCCAGGTCGTACCTGCATTGTCCTTATAAGAGGATTTCTCAAGGTAGCTTGAAACATTCGTTTTGTTAGGCTTGACTGAGTTTACTGAATAATTACTGGCCTTTGGAGTAGAAGTGGTGCCGCATGCAGAACAGGATACTACAGTGAGTAGAGCCATTGTAGCAGGCAGTATTTTACGTTGATAAATGTTCATTGGTCACACTCCATGTTCGCGTAGTAGGTAAAGTTTGTGCAGAGTGTGGTTTTTTATGTAGAGTGATCTCAGGCAATGAATGTCAAGGGAAACGAGTATCTCTGTATAATCGAAGTACGGATTGTGCGTATATTGTAAAATATGGAGCAGTCATAAGTGATTGACGGATATTCAACCTCCATATAATATTAAGTTTAATAGATAGGAACTGCTTTTTTAGGAAGCAGGTGCGAACTTGCGCTTTAATGCTTTTATCTATAAAAGCATTGATGCTGTAACGCTAATATCTATGCACGCGCTGATACCGTAAACGAAAAGGGGTATTCTGATGAAGACAAAGAAGAAAATATGGCTCGGACTCAGCTTGTGCTTGATGCTCGTTGCCGCAGGCTGTGGGAACAACAATAATGCAGCGGTAAATTCAGAAAATGCAACAAATTCAGGTGCGGCGGAGACTTCTGCTCCGGCAGCTAATGCTGAAGCCAAAACCTACAAAATCGCAATTTCGCAGTTCGTGGAGCACCCGGCGCTTGATGCTACCCGTCAAGGTATACTGGATGCATTGAAGGATGCAGGCCTGGTAGAAGGCGAGAATCTGACTGTTGATTTCGAAAATGCCCAGGCTGACGCAACTAATAATTTATCCATTGCACAGAAGATTGCCGCAGAAGATAATGATTTGGTTCTAGCTATTGCCACTCCTTCGGCACAGGCAGTAGTGCAATCCATTAAGGATGATACACCGATTCTATTCGCTGCGGTAACCGATCCGCTGGACGCTAAACTCGTCACGGATCTTGAGCATCCGGGAGGTAATGTATCTGGCGCTTCCGACACAAATCCTGAAGCAATTACCCGACTGATGGACTTTATAGCTGCTAATTTCCCGGAAGTTAAGACCCTGGGACTTGTCATTAATGAAGGTGAAGCCAATGCGGTTGTTATGGCCGACCTTGCCGAAGCAGCTCTAGAGAAACATGGAATTAAGCTGTTGAAAGCCGCAATTACGAATACCTCTGAAGTGAAACAGGCTGCAGAATCACTTGTTGGCCGTGCTGATGCACTGTATATAACACTCGACAACACTGTAGTGACGAGTGTAGATACAATTATCCAAACTGCCAATGATAATAAGCTTCCATTCTTTGCAAGCGACCGTGATACTGTTGAAGCAGGAGCTTTTGCAACAGTTGGTTTCAAATACTATGACCACGGCTACCAGGTTGGACAGATGGCTGTAGAGGTATTAAAGAATGGCAAAAAAGCCGGAGATTTGAAAGTTACGATGCAGGAGAAGCTGGGACTCATTCTTAATATGAAAGCCGCAGCAGCACAAGGCATTGAAGTTACAGATGCGATGAAGGCAGAAGTAACAGATCAAGCCAGCGATATCATCCAATAACTAATTTTCGATTTAGCAAGACACTAGACAAAAAGGGCGTTTCTTCACGAGCGCCCTTCTGCTGTTTGAGGGAGGAAGTCACCTATGATTGATCAATTACCCGGGGCTATCGAGCTTGGCCTGATTTATTCGTTTATGGCATTAGGAGTTTATATTACTTTTCGTATTCTTGATTTTCCCGATTTGACTGTGGATGGGAGTTACACTACTGGCGGGGCGATTGCAGCTGTAATGATTACAAGCGGGCATTCTCCATTTTTGGCCACACTGGCTGCATTTGGCGGTGGTATGGCAGCCGGTTTATGCACGGGTCTGCTGCATACCAAAGGAAAGATTAACGGGCTTTTATCCGGGATCCTCATGATGATTGCACTTTATTCCATTAATTTGCGCATCATGGGCAAACCGAACGTATCGCTGATGGGAGAGGATTCTCTTTTTACTTCGGTAAATCCTCTGCTGGTCATGCCATTTGTAGTGATTGCCGTAAAAATTCTGATGGACCTGTTCTTACGGACAGACCTTGGTCTGGCATTGCGGGCAACAGGGGATAATGCACGGATGATTCGCAGCTTTGGTGTGAACACTGATAATACGACAATTCTCGGTATAAGCCTGGCGAATGGGATGGTAGCACTTTCGGGTGCTCTTATCGCCCAATACTCCACTTTTGCCGATTCTTCTATGGGTATTGGAATGATCGTGATCGGATTAGCTTCAGTAATTATCGGTGAGGCGATCTTTGGTACGGGTAGTGTATTCCGTGCAACATTGGCTGTTGTGCTGGGTTCTATCGTCTATCGGATCGTTGTTGCACTGGCACTGCAGGTGGAATGGCTGGAGGCGTCAGATCTTAAGCTGATTACCGCGCTGATTGTTTTTGTGGCTCTGGTATTCCCGTCCATTCAGCGGTTCTTGAAGCAGAAGAATACTGCAAGGAAGCGGACGGCTGAACTGGCTGAACAAGCCCTGATTCGCAAGAAAGGGGGCGCTGTCGATGCTAAAGCTAGATAATGTCTCTAAGCTGTTCAATCCCGGAACTCCGGATGAAAAAATAGCGCTGCTCGGTATCGACTTGGAGCTGAATCCCGGAGATTTCGTAACCATCATTGGGAGTAACGGTGCGGGTAAATCTACGCTCATGAATATTATCTCCGGAGTGATGAAGCCTGATTTGGGTGAGGTGCTAATCGAGGGGCGCTCCATTAGTCATCTGGCGGAATTTCAACGCAGCCGCTGGATCGGAAGGGTTTTTCAGGATCCGATGGCGGGTACTACTCCGCGTATGACGATTGAGGAAAATCTCGCTATGGCGTATAAACGCGGCAAAAGCCGTGGATTATCCTTCGGAGTAAGCGCAGCTAAAAGGAATTTTTTCCGCGAGCAGCTGGCTCATCTGGGCATCGGGCTGGAGAACCGTCTTCGGGCCAAAGTAGGACTGTTGTCCGGCGGGGAAAGACAGGCACTCAGTCTGCTGATGGCTACCTTTACCCAGCCGCAAATTCTGCTGCTTGACGAGCACACGGCTGCTCTGGACCCTTCCCGTGCAGAACTGATCACGAAGCTGACAGAAACGATTGTCCGCGAACAGAAGCTCACCACACTTATGGTTACACACAACATGGAACAGGCTATCCGGCTTGGGAACCGCCTGATCATGATGGATAAAGGAAGCATCATTCTGGATATCGACGAGACCCGCAAAAAAGATCTTACCGTCGAACGCCTTCTCGGCGAGTTCGAGTTAATCAGCGGCCATAAGCTGGCCGACGACCGGATGATGCTGGGTTAAGGGAAATTTAGTTTAGTAATGCTCAATGTATATAATCACTATTACAAAGGTTGTCCTAAACGCCATGAAATGGCAACTTGGGGCAGCCTTTGTTCTTTATGTGGAATGGACATCAGCGCTTTAGTGTGGACGATCCAGAAGTCCCCTTTTGGACGTAATTGAAATGTTTACGTATTAGCCCCGCCACAGTACCTGCGGAGAGAACGGAATGATTGCGTAGAAGCGAAGCGTTCGCCTTGGTCATCAGATGTACACCTTTGAAAATAATCCAATACATCTGAAGACCACAGCGATCGAAGCAACATTCCGTTATCGGAGCCTCCGCCACCATTATGTAGCTCCTGCCAGCATTCTGATATTTTAGCCTCCGCCAATCGTAAAGCCGTCGATTCATCACTCGTATGGGTGGTGAAAGTTAAGGAAAGAACTAACTCTTAAGCATTCACACATAATGAGGAGGCGCACATATGGCAGACAGAAGGCTGGAGGGGCAAGTAGCTATCGTAACAGGAGGCGGGTCCGGCATCGGAAGAGCTACCGTGCTGGAATTTGCGCGTAATGGAGCCAAGGTAGCTTTGCTGGACCGGACGGTTGAGAATGCAGAGAAGGTTGTCCGGCAGATTCAGCAGGAGGGCGGGGAAGCAATTGTCGTTGAATGTGATATTATCGAACCGCAGCAAGTAGAAGATGCCGTAAAAAAAGTGGTTGAACACTGGGGACATCTGGACATCGTGTTTGCCAACGCTGGTATAAACGGAACGATGGCTCCGATCGAAACCATGGATATTGATGCCTGGAACCAGACGATCCATATTAATCTTCGTGGAACCTTTGCCACCGTCAAATATGCTATTCCATTCCTTAAGGACAAAGGGGGCAGTATACTGATCAACAGCTCCATAAATGGTAACCGCGTGTTTTCGAATATCGGCTTCTCTGCATACAGTACCACTAAAGCCGGACAGGTCGCTTTTATGAAGATGGCTGCCCTTGAGCTTGCTCAATATAAAATCCGGGTGAATGCGATTTGTCCGGGAGCCATTAAGACCCATATTGATGAGAATACGTACCCCTCCGATGATCTGAAGGAAGTTCAAATCAAGGTGGAGTTTCCGGATGGGGGTCAACCGCTTGAGAATGGTCCCGGACGTCCGGATCAGGTGGCCAAGCTGGCGCTGTTTCTGGCCTCTGCCGATTCCGATCATATTACAGGCACAGAGGTGTATTGTGACGGAGCAGAGTCGCTATTGCACGGCTGATTCTTCTAAACTGGGAAGGCCGGTCATAAAATGAAAACGAATAGTTGCAGAAGCAGAAACGGGATCATTCTTTCTTTTTAGAGAGGGTGATGCCGTTTCTTCCAAAATAGAGCTAAAGATTTAGATGATAATCAGGTATACTGAGTATATCTGTGTCGAAAGGAGTGGATGTCGTATTATAGGATTAAATGTGGATATTCATACGGAATCCATTGTAAAGTTGCTCTTGGCCATGCTGTTCGGACTTTTCATCGGGATCGACCGGCAATTAAAGCAAAAACCGCTGGGGATTCGGACCAGTATGGTCATCAGTATCGCAAGCTGTCTCGTGACGCTGGTCTCGATACACGCCTATGATAAGTTCGGAGGAACAGAGCACCCTAATATGGACCCGATGCGTCTGGCGGCACAAATTGTCAGCGGGATCGGATTTTTGGGTGCGGGGGTAATCCTGCGCAGAGGCGGTGACGCGATTTCAGGGCTAACCTCGGCAGCTTTGATCTGGACGGCGTCTGGCATTGGGATAGCCGTGGGTGCGGGCTTCTATGTAGAGGCGATTTATGCTGTGGTGCTGCTGATGTTCGCGGTGAATGTTGTTCCCCACCTGATCAAGGCCATTGGTCCCCAGGTGCTGAATAAGCATGAGGTCTCAGTCAAAATTATTATGGAGGCCAATTACGTTCTGACCGAGGTCATTCAGAAAATCGAGAAACATCCCCAACCCAGCACGAAGAAGAAGGACCGAGGAGTCAGAGTCATCCGCCGGATGAAGATCAAGGATCTGGAGGATGGAAGGCAAATGATCGACATGGTGATCTCTGCGCCGGATAGTGATTATGCCACTGAAATCTATTATGATTGTAAGAAGATCGACCATGTTATGAGCTGCGAAGTGGAGCAATTATAAAATGATTGTTGCTCCTGCACGTAGTTGTGGTAATCTAACTAGTGCAGAGCTATCATCAGATTCTGGAAGGGAGAGTTACAGTTATTATGTCAAATTCAGCCTTTGAAGGACAATATGAAGGGGAAGCGGCAATCTGGCTTAAAGCAGGACCCTATGAGGCAGCCATGCTGCCGGGAATCGGCGGCAACCTGATTTGCTTCCGTGATACCGAAAGCGGTTACCGTTTCCTACACGAACCGGGTGCGGAAGAGATGGAAGCGTTCAGGGCCAATCCAGGGATTCACGGAATTCCGGTATTGTTCCCCCCGAACCGTTATGAAGACGGTAAATTTCCTTGGAATGGACAAACTTATCAGTTCCCGGTGAATGAAGTGGCTACAGGGAACCACTTGCACGGCTTCTTACATACTGCAGCCTGGGAAGTTGAGGATTTCGGCAGCAATGATATTGAAAGCTATGTCACTGTGAAGATCACAGTAGATGAGAATCACTCATCTTATCAATATCTTCCCCACAAATATACAATCAAGCTGCGTTATGCTTTGAGTAATGACGGGTTGTCCCAGCAGCTGCTGGTCCGTAATGACGGCAGTGAATCCATGCCTTGTCTGCTGGCATTCCATACGGCGGTGAATGCACCGTTCGCACCTGATAGCTCCGCCAAGGATTACCGGGTTAAACTGACCATCGGCAATCGCTGGGAGCTGAGTGAACGCATGCTGCCTACCGGAGCCTTCCAAGAACTGCAACCGGAAGAATTACAGCTTCGCGATGAGGGAGTTTATCCTTTCTATGCGGCAATGGATAACCATTATACGGCTGTTGCGCAAAACGGGCGTAACCGCATGGAACTGACAGACAACAAAGCAGGTGTTACACTCGTCTACGATGTAGGCACTTCCTATAAACAGTGGATGATCTGGAACAATTTCGCGACTGAAGGGTTCTTCTGCCCAGAGCCGCAGATTAATCTCGTGAATGCGCCTAATGTTGACCTTCCCGCGGAAGAGATCGGATTATTCAGTCTGCAGCCGGGCGAGTACTGGGAAGAGCGTGCACGTTTTTACGTAAAAAAGTAAAATAACCCCCTAAACCAGTACGTGTAAACGTTAATACTGGTGTAAAAAATGGTCTTGCGGAGAAATCCGCAGGACTTTTTATTGTGCTGATAAGAGGTTTATTTTATAAATCAAAAAGAGTATGATGGGCATTAGTCAAAGAAAGACATACTTCGCTCTATTCCTGAAAGGGGTTTCACAATGAAAAAGTTGTGGCTTGTCTATGTGTTGCTAATCGGAATATTTATTGTGTATGTCATGAATTACAAGCTACAGGCTAAAACTGCCGATCCGTGGGAAACCGTTGGACTCCGGGGCAATATAGAAGATACCTATGTGATGGTCACATTTCAAATCGGTATAGATTACTGGAAAAGCGTACTCAAGGGATTTGAAGACGCTGCAGAAGAACTCAATGTATCCGTAGAATACCATGGCTCCACTCAGCATGATGCGAATGAGCAGATGACGGTGCTGGAACAAGTCATTGCTAAGAAGCCTGCAGGCATTGCTATTTCAGCCGTCAATTCCAAGCTCCTTACGGCAACAATAAACAAGGCGGTTGAGAACGGCATCCCGGTGGTCCTGTTCGACTCTGGAGCTCCAGACAGCAAAGCTTATTCCTTTCTCGGAACTGACAATTATAATGCCGGAGTTGAAGCTGCCCGTACAATGGCTGATCTGACAGGTGGAAGAGGACAAATTGCCATTGTAACGACGCTTGACCAGCACAATCACCAAGAGCGCACCGAAGGCTTTCGCAGAACGATAGAAAGTCAATATCCGGACATGAAAATCGTCGACATAGCAGACGGAAGAGGCGATCAGGTATTTTCCAGACAGGCCGCTGAAGAGATATTGTCCCAGTACCCGCAGCTTGCAGGAATTTTCGCCACAGAATCACGAGGGGGAATTGGTGTTGCCGATGCTGTGAAAGCACATGCTGACAACGGAACAACTCCGCAAATCATCAGCTTTGATACGGACAAGGGTACACTGGACCTCGTAAAGGATGGAACCATTGCTGCCACGATGGCACAAGGGACCAGAAATATGGGGTACTGGTCGCTGATGGAGCTGTTCCAACTGCACCGCGACCTCGCAGACGATCCAGAGGCCTACAAGCATAATGAACCCGTACCTGTTCCTGATACTGTGGATACCGGCATAGATGTGGTGACCCAGGACAATGTGGACAACTACTATGCTAAGTAATTACTGGGTGTGGGGAGAAGAACGATGAAGCGGAAGGATAGAATGACCATGGACAAGCTGAGACTAAATAATCTGCCGATTCGCTACAAGCTTATCATTCATTTTCTGCTTATCAGCATATTGCCTTCTATCGGGCTGGGGCTCCTTATTGGGTGGACGGTCGACCGCATCGTCGAGGAACAGAGTAATGAGAACACGATGCAGCTTATTGGTAAAGTCAATACGACACTAGAGAATGACGTTGAGAACCTGCAAAAAATCACCTATTTATTATCCTTTGATCCCGGAGTTCAGCGATTTCTAAAAGGACAGTTGAGTGAGAAACCTTCAGTCCAAGGCGATGGTTCTACCGGAGAATCAGAAGAATATAACATTCTCAAATTTATGCAAGGTTTCACTACACTCAGTTCAGAGATAGCCGGCATAATGCTTGTGAACAGCCAAGGAGATTATATCAGTAATGAGATGTATACGCGTTCCGGTACCAGAGTAACAGAGGAGGCGTGGTACAAAGATGCCGTGGAGAATAAGGGGATATTCAAAGTCATCGGTCACCCTTACGGACGCTCCGTAATGTCGCATGCAGATTATAAAGAGAGCGAAGTCGTATCGGCGGTTAGGGCGATCATTGACCCGGAGACTCAGGTAGTCCAAGGCGTAGTCCTCGTGGACTTGAAGCTGCGGGTTATCGCAGAGACGGCTAGGGACGTAACGCTGGGAAAAACAGGCTACCTGACGGTAGTCGATAGCGGAGGGGATACGATTTATTCACCGCAGCATCCTTTTATGGACACCATCCCTATGAAACTGTTGACGGAGACTTCAGGAATCACCTCCGATAGGGTGAACGGACGGGATCTGCAGCTGATTTATCGCACATCCCCTTTTACCGGGTGGACCACGCTGGGTGTATTCCCGATGGAGGAATCTGCCTATGGAGTCAGGGAAATCACATTCAATGTGGTTACATTCGTGTTTGTAGTCTGCATGCTGGGTATGACGGCATCTTTTTATTTAGCTTATTCCATCTCACGGCCGATTGGCCAACTGATGTCGTTCATGAGCAAGGCAGAGTCCGGTGACCTGGCGATTCGATATTGGGGGGATCGCTCCGATGAAATCGGGATGCTCGGACGCAGCTTTAACACCATGCTGGCGCAAATTTCACGGCTCCTGTCTTTAACAGAGCTTCAGGAAAGGCAGAAGCGGGAGGCGGAACTACGCAGCTTGCAGGCACATATCAAGCCACACTTCCTCTACAATACACTGGATACAATACATTGGATGGCCCGGAGTAAGGGCGCGGAGGATATTGCGGAAGTTGTGCAGTCTCTTTCCAAGCTGTTCCGGCTTGGCCTGAGTAAAGGCAGTGATATTGTACCTCTGGCAGATGAACTTGAGCATATTAAGAGTTATTTGAGAATCCAGCAGATCCGTTACAGCAGCAAGCTGGCTTACTCTATCAGCGCGGATGCTGAGCTGCAGGAATCGTATGTCCTTAAGCTTTTGCTGCAGCCGATTGTTGAAAATGCGATCTATCACGGGATCAAAGAGCGCAGGGGACCAGGGCACATTTCTATCGATGTTACCGAGAAACAAGGTGACTTATATCTAATCGTTCAAGATAACGGGGCTGGTATGTCGCCTGAAAGGCTGGCTGTATTAACGCGTAAGCTGGCTATGGTGGGACAGAGTCATGATTCCGATGAACACGAACCTATCCCTGTAGAGGGGACGGGTAGCGGCTATGGAATATTGAATGTACAGGCACGTATTCGTCTAACCTATGGAATGGACTATGGACTCCACATTGAGAGTGAGCCAGGAGTTGGTACAACGGTGACGGCTCGCCATCCGCTCATCCGTGATAGCTATAACACGAATTACAAGACATTTGAGTAATGTACATGGAGGTACATGAATATGGAACGCTGGAAGGTAATGATCGCGGATGATGAATTCATTATTCGCGAAGGCATTAAGCAATCCGTCGATTGGGACAGTCTTGGACTTGAAGTGGTTACTGAAGCGGAGGATGGGGAAGAAGCACTGGAGAATGCTCTCCATCACGAAATTCATATTGCTCTTGTGGATCTGAATATGCCTATCATGCATGGGATTGAACTGATGAAGAAACTTCGCGAACAACTTCCTTTCTGTAAAATTATTGTCATTACCGGACACGATGAGTTCACCTATGCCCAGGAATCCATCCGCCTGCAGGTCAACGATTATATCCTGAAGCCTGCCGATCCGGAGCAGCTCATGCAGGTGCTGCGGGGAGTCCGGGATGAACTTGAGAAGGAGAGACAGAAGAGTCTGCATCTGGAACAGGCGTCCAGGCAGATATTAAAGAACTTCCCCCTGTTGCGTGAACGCTTCTGTCAGGAATGGCTGGACGGCAATCTCAGCAGACACGAGATTCAGGAACAGCTTCAGTTTCTCCAACTGCCCCAGGCTCCTCCCGATCTTCTTGGCATTGTACGCTGGCGTTGGGAGGTCCAGAACGCAGCGATGAAGGAGAACGAACGCCAGCTTTTTATGTTTGCCATCGAGAATATTACGATGGAACTGTTGAGTGAATATCCGAAGGTTATTTTCCGTGATATCACCGGTCTTATTATTGTCCTGTTATGGGATCATTCCGCGGAAGCCATTCTTGCCCGGGTCGAGCAGGAGGTGCGCAATAACCTGAAGATTGCAGTAGAGGTGGGTATCCAGCCTGTTGAAGGTGAGATCACGGAGCTGTCCACTTCGTATCGCAAATGCAGGGTAACCTTATCAAGAGAAGTGCCGCTTTCACCGCTGGTCCGTCGTGCCAAACAGTATATGCTGGAACATTTCAGCGAATATGGCTTAACACTGGAATTCATGGCAGGTCATCTGCAGGCTTCACCGGTCTATCTCAGCAGGGTGTTCAAGCAGGAGCTGGGAACTTCTTTTGGTGCGTACCTGACGCAGATCCGGATTCGTAAAGCAGCGCAGCTGTTGAACTCTACCGATCTGAGTGTGAACGAGGTGGCCGAGCAGAGTGGATACGAGACCCAGCACTATTTTAGTACCGCCTTTAAAAAACAGACCGGGGTTTCTCCATTACAGTTCCGAAAAGGTGTAACGCCAGAGGATGGCGGCAGTTAGCATGTAGCACATATACGTGTATATTCACAAACTCGGAGCAGGGATACGTCATTAAAGCGATGACGAAATCACTGCTCTCTTTTTTTGAAAACGCTAACAAAGGTTCGATTTTTATAAAAACAGTAGATTCATTGTAAATACGATAGACCGTCCCCCTTGCTATACTCAACTTGTCAAACGGAGCAAGGCTTCGCTAAGACACAGAATAGTACAGGGGGTAGTGCCGGAATGAAAAAATATTCATGGATCACGTTACTGTTGGCGCTGGTACTTATTTTATCCGCATGTGGCAATAACGGTGGAAACGGGGGTAACAGCGGTTCGGATGGCGGTAAAGGCAAGGTTGGTATTGCGATGCCGACGAAATCCTCGGAACGTTGGGTAAATGACGGCGACAATATGGTCAAGGAATTCGAGAAGCTCGGCTATGACACAGATTTGCAATATGCGGAGGACGTGGTTGAGAACCAAGTTTCCCAGATCGAGAATATGATCACTAAAGGCGTAAAAGCAATTGTAATCGCTTCAATTGACGGTGAGGCACTAACCGATGTACTACAAAAAGCACATGATGCTAACGTTAAAATCATCGCTTACGACCGTCTGATCAAAAAGAGTGAATATGTAGACTATTATGCAACCTTCGATAACTTCAAAGTCGGCGTCCTTCAGGGCTCATACATTGAAGAGAAGCTTGGACTGAAAGACGGCAAAGGACCTTTCAATATCGAATTGTTCGGCGGCTCCCCGGATGACAACAATGCTTACTTCTTCTTTGATGGCGCAATGTCCATTCTGAAGCCTTACATTGATTCCGGCAAGCTGGTGGTGCGCAGCAATCAGACCACTATGGATCAAGTAGCTACACTTCGCTGGGATGGTGCAACTGCTCAAGCCCGTATGGATAACCTGCTTAGCGCTAACTATGCTACTGAGAATTTGGATGCTGTATTATCTCCTTACGATGGCATCAGTATCGGTATACTTTCTTCCCTTAAAGGTATTGGTTACGGCTCAGGAGACAAGAAACTGCCAGTCGTTACCGGTCAAGATGCTGAGCTTGCTTCGGTGAAATCGATTCTAGCTGGCGAACAGACACAAACGGTATTCAAAGATACTCGTGAACTGGCTAAAAAAGCGGTGGAAATGACAGAAAGCGTGCTGAAAGGCGTAGAAGCTGAAGTCAATGATACTAAAACCTATGACAATGGTGTAAAAATCGTTCCTTCCTACCTGCTTGAGCCAGTGTCCGTAGATGCAACCAATGTGGACAAAGTTCTGGTAGATGGCGGCTACTATACGAAAGATCAGCTCGGAGAATAATTCCGGCTCATGAATACCGGATGTTGTTGAATACGGCGGCAGCCTGCACAGGCTGCCAGCCGTCTTCCGTTATTACAGTCACAAGGAAAGCTGGGTGAGAGGCATTGACGGATTACATTTTGGAGATGAAGGCAATAACCAAGACGTTCCCAGGGGTCAAGGCACTGAGCAACGTGAATCTGAAAGTCAAAGAAGGCGAAATTCACGCCCTTTGTGGTGAGAATGGTGCCGGGAAATCCACCTTGATGAAGGTGCTTAGCGGGGTTTATCCTCACGGTACTTATGAAGGAGATATCTTGTTTAAAGGGCAGGTATGTCAGTTCAAGGACATCAAGGATAGCGAAAGCCTGGGGATTGTCATCATTCATCAGGAGCTGGCACTGATTCCGTATTTGTCGATTTCGGAAAATATATTCCTCGGCAATGAGCAGGCAACGCGCGGGGTAATCAACTGGAACGAAACGACGGTGAAGACAAAAGGTTTGCTGGAAACCGTCGGCCTTAAGGAATCGCCGTTAACGCAGGTATCCACCATTGGTGTTGGCAAACAGCAGCTGGTCGAGATCGCTAAAGCACTCTCGAAGGAAGTGAAGCTGCTTATCCTAGACGAACCGACCGCGGCGCTCAACGAGGATGATAGTGAGAATCTGCTTGAGCTTATTCTGGAGCTGAAGAAGCAAGGGATCTCCTCCATTATCATTTCGCATAAATTGAACGAAATCGAGAAGATAGCGGATTCGGTGACGATACTGCGTGACGGACAGACGATCCAAACATTGAACATGAAGGAAGATCAAGTCACTGAGGATATTATTATCAAAGGCATGGTCGGACGTGATTTGACTAACCGTTACCCGGAACGTACCCCACAAATTGGTGAGACGATCTTTGAAGTCCGCAATTGGAATGTCTACCATCCGACGCAGCAGGACCGTAAAATGCTGGATGAAATCAACATGAATATCCGCAAGGGTGAAGTCGTGGGGATCGCCGGTCTCATGGGAGCGGGTCGCACAGAGCTGGCTATGAGTATTTTTGGCAAGTCTTACGGCAAGCGTATCAGCGGACAAGTGTTCATGCATGGCAAGGAAGTACATTTAACCGACATCAATAAGGCCATGGAGCACGGATTGGCTTATGTAACCGAGGACCGGAAGCACTACGGGCTGATTCTGATAGACGATATTAAACGCAATATCACGCTCAGCAGCCTGAAGAAATTATCTAAATACGGAGTAATCAACGAGAATGAAGAGGTGCTGGCAGCCGAGGAATATCGACGGAAGCTGAATATCAAATCGCCGTCCATTCTGCAGAAAACGGTCAATCTCAGCGGAGGTAACCAGCAAAAGGTTGTCCTCAGCAAGTGGATCTACACCGAGCCGGATATTCTCATCCTGGATGAACCGACCCGGGGGATAGATGTGGGTGCTAAATACGAGATTTACTCGATCATCAATCAGCTAGCCTCAGAAGGAAAAGGCGTACTGGTTATCTCCTCAGAGCTGCCGGAAATTATCGGGATGTGTGACCGGATCTACATCATGAACGAAGGCCGGATCAGTGGAGAAGTCGAACGGCAGGATGCAACGCAGGAGACCTTGATGAAATACATGACACGGAGCAGGGGGTAAATACACAATGGGAGCCATTTCTGAGCTTTTTAAGAAAAATATCCGCCAATATGGCATGATTATCGCACTGATTTTTATTTCGATATTCTTTCAGATTCTTACCGACGGCATCTTGCTTAAGCCGCTTAACGTGACCAACTTGATTCTTCAGAACAGCTATATCCTAGTGCTCGCTATCGGGATGGTGCTGGTCATCATCACCGGACACATCGATCTTTCTGTAGGCTCGGTCGCAGCCTTTATAGGTGCTTTGTCAGCAATCATGATGGTTGATATGCAGATGAACCCGGTGGCGGCTGTGATTATCTCCCTCCTGATGGGAGCATTGGTTGGTGCATGGCAGGGCTTCTGGGTCGCATATATCAAAATCCCGGCCTTTATCGTAACACTCGCCGGTATGCTGCTCTTCCGCGGGTTGACGATGATTGTACTGAATGGACAATCCATCGCACCGTTTCCGAAATCTTTTCAAAGGATCAGTTCCGGCTTTATCCCGGATTGGTTTAGCGGAAGTTCACTGCATCTGTTAACGATTGTGATTGGTGTCGTGCTTTCTGCTCTGATTGTGTACCAGGAATTCAGAACCCGCAAAATCCAGAGTAAATATGGATTTGAGCAAGTTTCCGTGTGGTTCTCTGCAGCAAAAGCAGCGGCGCTGGTTATTGTCATAAATGCATTTACTTTTGTACTCGCGCAGTACAACGGGATTCCAAATATCCTTGTGATCCTGCTCGTACTGATTGCCATTTACTCCTTCGTAATGAACCGGATGACTATGGGCCGGCATATCTACGCACTTGGTGGCAATGAGAAGGCGGCCAGCCTCTCCGGTGTTAAAACTAAACGTGTAACCTTCTGGGTATTTGTGAACATGGGCGTACTTGCAGCTTTGTCCGGACTTGTGTTTGCGGCGCGTTTGAACTCAGCAACTCCGAAAGCGGGAACCAACTTTGAACTCGATGCCATTGCCGCTTGCTTTATCGGTGGAGCTTCCGCATCCGGAGGAATCGGGACGGTAATCGGGGCCATTATCGGTGGTCTTGTTATGGGAGTTATGAATAACGGGATGTCGCTGGTTGGACTTGGTGTTGACTGGCAACAAGGGATTAAAGGTCTGGTTCTACTGCTTGCAGTTGGATTCGATATTTACAACAAATCCAAAACTTCTTAATCAGAGATTACTATACTCCAATTCAGCCGCTCTTCGGATAATAACCGGGGAGCGGTATTGTTGTGCTTCCGGAATGTGTTAATATTCAATAATCAGGGTAATTATCACAATAAAGGAGGACCATATGCAGCTTATCGCTATGCTAACCATGCTGATCGACCATATCGGGCTTATCTTTTTCCCGCAGGATATGGTTTGGAGGTATATTGGCAGAATCGCTTTTCCCATCTATTGTTACGGAGTGTTACAGGGACATCTCCATACGTCTTCAAAACCCAAATATTTACTTAGATTACTTCTGATCGCTTTATTGTCACAGATTCCCTATAATCTGGCGATCGATGCCGAAGGGCTTAATGTGGTGTTTACGTTGCTCCTTTCAGCTCTGCTGCTTGTGATTTTAGACAAACTGCCTAAGATGTGGTTTGGTATACCGATTGTCGTTTTGTTTGCAGTACTAATGGATTATTTTCCGGTGGATTACGGAGCGTATGGTCTGTTTCTGGTGTTGATCTTCCGTTATGCCAAAACATACTGGCTTGTGATCGCACATTTCGCACTTAATCTGTTTTATATGTTTTACAGCCATTGGGTGGTGCAAATGTTTAGTCTGCTGCCGACGATGTTCATTGCATTTAGTCCGGTGTTATGGAATAAGCTGGAGTATATTCGTGTCCCGCGCTGGGTATGGAGGCTCTTTTACCCTATGCATCTTTTGGTACTTGCATTAGTAAAAATGTACTATTTTGATCTAAATCCGTTTACAGGCCTTTTACAAATCTTTCCGCTGCTGAGATAATGGTCAGGTGATAAATCACACGAAAAGGAGATAAGCAATGAGAAAATTCAGAGCAAAGACAACATGGTTCGTTCCAATCCTTGCTTTACTTCTGGTACTTGCGGGCTGTCAATCCATTGGCGGTTTGGATGTGAACAAGGCACTGCTTGGCGATCTGGACGTGAAATCGTCTGAATCCAGCACTTCCGTATCCATTAAAGCTGTTCCGGCAGCTGATATCAGTACCGATGATCAGGAGAAAATCGACCTTATTAATTCATTTTCATTAAAGCTTGATCGTGTGAAACTTCAGGAGAATGGTGACATCTCCGCTCAGGGAGCAGTCGTCTTTAAAGAATTAAATGTGCCTTTTAATCTGTTCATGGATAAAGAAGAACTGGTATTTGCAGTTGAAGGGGCGAAGCAGCCATTCTATTATCCGATTGCAGCGTATAGTGATATTCTTGGGGAAGAAACACTTAATACGGCTAAGGCTCAAGAATTGACTAGAATCATAACCCGGTTTGTAGTCAATAACCTGCCGAATCCAGCGAATATTAATGTTACTTCCGTTACCGAATCCGTGTATGGGGAGCAACTTAATCTGACGAAGCTTCATACGGAAGTGACCGGAGATGAGCTTCCGGCACTGCTGAAATCATTCCTGCAATCGGTATCTAAAGACACCGAGGGATTCAAGAAGCTGATCGAAGGATTATACGATTACTTAATGCCGATTATTGAGGCTTCGGGAATCAACGATACGGATAGTCTTGGCCTGGGACTTGGAGAACTTCCGCTCGATGATAAAGAAGGCGTTGTTACAGTCATGCATGATGCGGCTAAGCTGGCTGTAGACGCTGTACTGCTCATGTATGATAAACAGCTTGCTGACATGTATGAATCCACTCCGGAACTTAAAACAGTGTTAAGTAAAGATACCAAGCTACAGATGGATATCTTCGTCGATAGCGGTCTTCATGTCCGTAAGCAGAATCTTGATCTTCATGTGGCTCTGCCTGCCACCGAGGATCTTCCTCTGCAAAGTATTTCGCTTGCAGTACAAACTGAAACCTGGAATGTGAACGGCGTTGTTACCGCTGATGCCATCAGTACGGATGACGCACTTGATGTTTCGGCACGCGAACTGACTCCAGGAGAGCTGCTCAGAAACTTTAATGCGGATTCCGCTGCTTTTAAACTGTTAAAGGATGAGCTGGGCATCACGAAACGAACTTTGGTTATTGAACCGGATGATGAATATTACTACCCGATTACGGTTGGAAATACAACAATGGTTCCGCTTCGGTATGTAGCCGAGGATTTGGATGCAACCGTGGAGTGGAATGAGTCTGCGCGTGCAATCATTGTAACGGATGATATAGATGGAACAAAGGTACAATTCCAGATTGGTTCCAACATTGTCTATGTCGACGGAGTCAAGAAGAAGATGGATCAAGCCGTCTTCGTAGATGAATACGGAGATGCCAATGTACCGTTGCGAATTCTTGTGCAATCTTTGCACGGATCTTTAACTAAAGACAGTGACGGCTGGATTTATATCACCCGTCCATAAAATCGGATGTTATTTAAGAAGCCAGGCTCCTACCGCTGATAGCGGCAAGAGCCTGGCTTCTTTGTTATGTGTAATAAGTTTAAGCTGGTTTATCGGGGAGTCAACACCATCCGAAGTGAGGTGTTATCCGGTTCTTTGGGATCCGTCATGGTCTTCATATATCCGGGTATGAAGCCATCGGTTACCTGTGCCCATAGCTGATAGCCGGGAGTAGCTTTCAGATCGGCTGCCCGGTTCCCTGCAGTCCCTGCAAAGTAGCGGACATTGAGCGTGGACATCGCCTGAGACATCAACTGCTTCTGTTCTTCCGTAAAGCTGCTGTCCTTCAGGCTATTATAGGCCTTGTTGTAAGAACCTTCACCAAAACTCGCCTCTGCATAAGCTTTAAAGCCGGTAAGGTTGGGGTCAGAGATATGTTCGGATTTTGCCCAGGCTTCCACATCTATTGGCATCGTGTTGTAGGTTAACTGATGTGTACGAGGATCGTAAGTCATAGCCCCATACTGGTGAGGATTGACGGCGAACGCGCTGGTGGCGATATCATAGACTGGCATCTGCGAATCCGTCGTTGCGTTTGAATCAGGTTCGGGATTTACGCGGATATCCTGCATATGAATATGACCGCTAAGAACCAGATTCAGCCCATTGCTCCGGAAGTTGCTCAGAGTTTCTTTGCTATTATTAAGCTTAAAGCCAGAAATAGGCAGACTAGTATGATTAAGCAGATTATGGTGCATTACAGTGATGATAGAGGCATGTTCTGCAGCTGCGGATTGCACACACTCGTCGATCCATTGTAGTGTAGAAGCGCCAATCTGTCCGTCTGTCTGAGGGAAGCCGTATTTCTGATTATTATGATACTGACTGCTGTCAATCATCAGCAGCCATAAGCCGGGGGCAGCTCGAACGGCATAGCTGAGGCTTTTGTCATCACGGGATAAAGCTTCTTCAAAGCCAAATGAATGATACATCTCTGTAAAATCCTTGTCAGTGATACTATCTGTGACAATCTGCTTATCACCCCGGAGTTCTCTTGCCCATGGGTTAAAGAGATCGTGATTTCCTGGAATGACATAAACAGAGGTTCCTGATTTCTCAATCCGCTTCAATTTCTTGGTAAGTTCTTCGTGACTAGCACGTTCACCATTGTTGGTTAAATCACCGCTAAGTATGATAAAAGAGGGCTTAAGTCTCTCTATATCGTATACAAATGCTTCTGTGATTTCATCGATATAAGGAAGCTGTTTGCCGTCACCACTGGACACATAGGTTTGAAAGGCTTGTCCATGATCATGCAGGCTCGGGGCCAAATAGTGTGTGTCAGTTGCAACCCAGAAAGAGACTGGTTTGTTAGCTTGGATGGCAACAGTTGAGCTGGAATCGTTAGTATCTTCACATCCGGAGAGAGCCAAGGCGCCTATGATTACAAACAGAAGTAGACCTGAAGCAGCTTTTCTTGTACAGGACAGGAGGGAAGTCGTTGATTTTGCCATTCTTAATTCCTGCTTTCAATAATATATTTGCTGATTAATTGTAGCGTATCTGGTGAATTAAGTATACCGGGTATAATTCATGTGTATTGAGCAACAATAATCCTTGGAGTGCAAATTATATCCGAGTAAAAAAGTTGTATTTAGAGTTGCATTCAAGGATAAAAAGTATTAAGATATAAAAAGTAAAGTAACTAATTAAACGGAGGTTATTATTCATGGCGAAAAGTTTCTTTGATGCGGTAAAATCCCGGCGTTCCATTTATGCGATAAGCAAGCAATCCCCGATTTCTGATAGCCAAATTCAGGAGATTGTAGAAGAGGCGGTGCTTCACAGCCCGACTTCCTTTAACTCACAAACTTCCCGGGCAGTTGTCCTATTTGCAGAGAATCACGATAAGCTATGGGAAATTACTAAGGATACCCTTCGTAAAATTGTACCTGCCGATCAGTTCGAAGGCACTGCGCAGAAGCTAGATTCCTTCAAAAGCGGATATGGAACCGTATTGTTCTTCGAAGATCAAGCGGGTGTGAAACAGCTCCAGGAAAATTTCGCGTTGTATGCAGACAATTTCCCGATCTGGTCCAATCAGTCTTCCGGTATCCTGCAATTTATTGTTTGGACAGCATTTGCTGATGCCGGTCTGGGTGCTTCACTGCAGCACTATAATCCTCTAATCGATGACGAAGTGAAACAAAGTTTTGGAATTGCGGCAGAGTGGAAGCTGATCGCTCAGATGCCGTTTGGTGCAATTGAAGCGGCTCCGGGTCCAAAGGAATACAAACCTATTGAAGAGCGCGTAAAAGTACTTAGTTAATGTGAAAGGGCTGATCCCAGGTGATAACCTGCAGGAGCAGCCCTTTTTGATATGTTTAATTATTCTTACGATAAGCAAATCAGAAAGAAAGGTCACTAAGCACGAAAAAAAAACGGACCTGGCAAGGATTACTCCTTACCAGGTCCGTTTAAGATTAGTGATTATTCAGCAGCCGGAGCTTCTGTTGCAGTAGCTTCTACTGGTTCTAGTGTGTTTGTGATTTTAGCTTTGGCAGTTGTGTCATTCATCCAAGTTTCGGACATTTCAGAGACTTTTTGAGTAACAAGAAGCTTCCGAATTTCCTCTTTCTTTTCTTCTAAAGTTGACGTGTGGGCATCCTTATGGTCAGTAACCTTAATAATATGGTAACCATATTCAGTTTTAACTGGCTCACTTGTTTCGCCAACCTTCAGTTTAAAGGCAGCATCTGAGAATTCGGCAACCATATCACCACGTTTGAAGAAATCAAGGTCACCGCCTTTGTCCTTGGAGCCCGTGTCACCGGATTTCTCTTTAGCCAATGCTGCGAAGTCTGCGCCTTCCTTAAGTTGTTTCTCAATAGCATCAGCTTGTTCTTTAGTTTCTACAAGGATGTGGGACGCACGCACTTGCTCTTCTGTATCATAACTAGCTTTATTAGCATCGTAGTAGGTTTTGATATCTTCATCAGTAACCTTCACCTGAGGTTCAAGGATTTTACGCAGTTGAACTTGGATCGGCATTTGCTTTCTAAGATCATCAATAGTCATGTTGCTCTGTTGCAGTGCAGAGTTTAGACCTTCTTCACCACCGAATTGAGTCTTGAGTTCTTCAATCTCTTTATCGATATCAGCATCTGTAATTTCAGCAATGTTGGCTTTTTTGGCTTCTTGATCCACTAATTCTGTAGTGATCATGGACTGAAGTGTAGTCTTGCCGCCAGCTTCAACGAGCTTGTCATACAGTTGGTCTTTGGTTATGGATGTTCCATTCACGGTAGCTACTGCGGTACCGCCGTCAGAATTCTGGAAAGGCGGTTTGATCAGCACGACAATTAGGGCTGCAGCCAGAACGATGGAAGCAATCATCCAGCCTTTGGAGGATTTCGGGGAAACAGCTGCAGCAGCAGGGATTTCTCCGAGTTTACTCATTACAGGTACATCTTCTTCTATACTCTCTTCAGAAACGGTTTCTTCCGAAATAACAGTTTCTTCAGTCGCCGGGCTGTTGTCTTCCGTAACGGAATCATCAATTACCGGGATAGATTCCTCTGAGAGAGGGCTTTCATTAACGGTTTCGGAAGTGTTCTCTTCCTCGATACCGCCGTTTTCTACGTGTTCATTTTCATTAAAATCTTTTTTGTCCATTAGTAAAATTGACTCCCTTCAATATAGGTGATGCCTGTCTTTATACAACTTTAGCAGAAATTCGCATCTCAAACCTTAAGAAAGCATAAAAAAGCGCTTTTTCTTTTTAAGTTTATATTAAGAAAGGCGTAGAACATAGACAAAAGCTGGTTACATATCAAAAAAGCCCGATGCGCATGGTCCCCCATGTACATCCGGCTTTTTGAATGCGGGCTTATCCACTTGGGTCTTAAGAGCTGATTCGCGCTCTCAGCAACTGACGGATGTTCTCCTGTTTCCGTCTCGGAACACGTACCTGCTTCGCAAACAGGCCCATTTCACCGAAATAGATGCAGTCATCCTCAATGGCACTGATTTTGTTCAGATTGACATAGCAGTCGCCTTGCACATGATAGTAGCTTGAATTAGACAATAAACGATTCAGTTGTTCGGCAGACAATCTCTTTTTAATGTTATAGTTTCTGCCGTGAAAAATGACCAGATCATGGTCTCCGACCCTAAAGAACAGAATGTCCGTTTCAACCTCGAAGTCCTCATAAACATTTTTGGCTTCCAGTAGGATGCTACTCATTCATGTTCCCCCTTTTAGGAAATAAGATTAATGTTAGCGCTTTCATCATAACACAGACTTTAATCGTTGGAAAGCCTTATTTTTAAAATATTTTATGACATTTTTTTCATTGGATTTGTCATGGACGCTTAAAAAATGTAAATTATATTAATGACATCATGTTAAATATACAGAAATGGGTAACATATTGGAGGAGGAGCACGGAAATGAACGGACACACCAAATTGTTATTGTTCACAGGATCGTATTCATCTGCAGGTGACAGCGGCGTACAAGTTTTTGAGTTCAACGGACAAGAAGGAGGCACACTTCGCCTGCTTCATGAGATAAGTGGAATTACAAATCCGACATTTCTAAATGTGGATCCGGCAGGAAACCGTTTATATGCCATAGGGGAGATCCCGAATGGGCAGGGTGGTAAAGAAGGGGAGGTTGCCGCGTATGCGATTGATAATACTACCGGTAGATTAACCGAGCTTACCCGCACAACAACAATGCCGGCTTTGGGCTCAAGCCAAACTACCACGTGCCACGTTTCCCGTGATTTGAACAATCAATATCTGGTTGTATGCAGTTATCATGGGGGCATGATTGGTCTGATATCGTTAGATGGGGAGGGTAAACCGCAACGTTTATGCGACACGGTTGTTCATTCCGGCCACGGAGCTCATCCAGAACGCCAAGACCGCCCGCATCCACATTCCGCGATTTTTAGTCCCGATGGGCGTTTTGTATGGGTCTCGGATCTTGGCCTTGATGTGATTAGAGGCTATAGCATCAACCGTGAAAAGGATACTCTTGAGCTTCATGCTGAGACTGCTATGCACCCGGGTGCAGGACCCCGGCATCTGGCTTTTCATCCGGATGGTAATTCGGCGTACGTAATTAATGAAGTGGATTCCACTATTACTTCATTTACCTACGATCAAGAGGGTGGTACTCTGCAGCCAGTGATGACAACCAGTACTTTACCAGCTGGTTTCTCCGGAGAGAATACATGTGCGGAAATTGCGCTATCACCGGACGGGCGTTTCTTATACGGATCTAACCGAGGCGCAGACAATATAGTTATATATGAAGTTGATGCCGCTTCCGGGCATTTTACGCTTGTGGAACATGTATCTACCCAGGGAGGACATCCCCGCCATTTCACGATTACACCAGAGGGTGCTTACTTAATCGCCGCTAACCGTGACGGAAATAATCTGGTTGTATTCGCTCGGGATCAGGATACAGGCATGCTCACTTTTACAGGAAATACTGCGAAATTATCCAAACCGGTATGCGTTAAGCCGGCGTTATTCTAGAAATCAAAGAACACCGGGTATAATATACCCGGTGCTCACTTTACTTAACAGATGTAGAACAAACATTACTTGAGTGATACTGGTTTAAGCGGAACAATGGTGGAAACCGCTGATTTAAACAGGACACTTTGCCTTCCGTCACCTTGACCTTGAAGCGTAATAGTAAAAGAATCATATGAGGTGACAAGCCCTTGCATTTTGACGCCGTTCGTTGTAAATATCGTTACGGGCATCTTGGTTGAAATGAACTGGTTCAGCAAGCGTTCCTGAAGCTTGAGACTTTCCACTTGGCAGCACTCCATCCCTGAATAGGTTTCTATGTACAAGTATAACACGGGATAGACCCTGTCTGGAAATCAGATATATATCATTGGATCATACACCGGGGGACACATGCGAAAAATGGACGGAAAATATAGAGAAATTATACTCTTCATTCTCTTTACATTGATATTTGGATGCATTTCTATACTTGTTGTGTTTAATAAAACAGCTTCTTTTGACAGCCGTATTATCCACATGGTTCAGTCGGTGGAATCACCGTTTCTTACTTCTTTGGCTAGAGGATTATCTCTGGTCGGATCATCATCACTTGCGATAGGACTTTCGCTGTTGATTATGCTGCTGCTCTATTTACTGCTTAAGCATAGAGTGGAGCTGCTCCTATTTCTTTGGGTAGGTGTCGGCTCCCATCTGCTCAACACGCTGCTGAAGCTGCGTTTCCACAGAGAACGTCCCAATATACACCGCATAATTGAAGAGGTGGGATACAGCTTCCCCAGCGGCCATTCCATGGCGGCGTTCTCCTTATATGGCGTAGTTACCTTTTTATTATGGCGGCATATTAGCACTAAATTCTGGCGTCTATTGTTAATTGGTGGAGCAGTGTTGGTAACAAGTGGTATCGGATGGAGCCGGATTTATCTTGGTGTACATTACCCAAGTGATGTCATCGGTGGCTATGCGGCAAGCTGTGCCTGGCTGATGCTCTCGATTGCAATATTCCGCTTATTTCGGGCAAAGGATAAAATACCCTCCTGAATATTTCAGGAAGGTATCCGAATGCTTGTTATTTACCCATATTGTGTATTTTGAGCTTCAGTATTACTGGGAGCTGCTCCTTTAGCTTAGCAGCCTCTACGCTGGTAAGACGTCCTTCAGCTACAGCCTGATCGAGATGCTTGCCTGCGGATTCAGACAGCTTTTGCACATACTGTTCTTCTGTCCAGCCTTTTTTCTCCATAGCAAGCTCAGGAAGCGTCTTTCCTGCCTTTAGGCTGTCCCGGAGCGAGGAACATTCCATTTCAAGCAGCTTTGAGGTCTCCTTCAGGATAAAATGCCCTCCCGCATGGAACTTCCCGTCATTTCCGTGATGATGACCATGAATGTCATAGGCAGCATGGTGTCCCGGATCCGCGGAAGGTGAAGGGGACGGGGCTGCTGTCTCAGCTCCGGCAATTCCGGTAAGAGCTGCGGGTGAGAAACCTAGTAAGACGGCTGCCGCAACGGCTAGCAGGATGTGATGCTTGTTACGCATTGTTACACCTCCTCTACAGGCGGATTTGAATGGTTCCATAACAGTATTCCCAAAAAAGCCGAATACAGGCTATAAAACCAGCGAAAATGAATTATACACTTAGATCGTACTCGTGAATTCACGACAGGGGGGATGATTTTGGCTTTTGGCGCCCGAATTCTCAAGACAGGATTAGCTGTAACACTGGCATTATACATTTCACAACTACTGGAGTTTCCATCGCCGGTTGGAGCTGCGATTGCAGCGATTTTTGCGATGCAGCCGTCTATCTACCGGTCATGGCGGTATTTTCTCGACCAGATTCAGACCAGCACGATTGGTGCCGTTATTGCCCTCTTAGGTGGAATGTTATTATCGAACGAGCCGATTGCCGTCGGACTGGTATGCATACTGGTAATCATGATCAGCATGAAAATGAACCGTGGGGATACTATAGGGTTGACATTGGTCACTGTAATATCAGTCATGGAAGCCTCTGGGCAGTGGGAATTTGCGTTGGAGCGATTTCTTCTAACGATTACAGGAATATTTGCGGCTTTTTTGATTAATATTATTGTCTTTCCGCCCAAGCCCAGGGAACAATATATCCAGCAGATCGAAACGGTATTTACAAGCTTGTCCCTGCTGCTGCGGACGGCTGTATCGCATGAGATGAAGGAAAGTGTGTTTCGTGATGAAAAGAATGCGCTGGAGGGCTCGATCAAGGCGCTGGAGGATAAATACAGCCTGTTCGAGGAGGAGCAAAAGAAGCTTCGAAGGGCGAAGTATAGCCAGACCAGACAAATGGTTGTATATAAAAATCTGCTCTCATCCCTTCAGAAAGGATATCAGGTGCTGGATGCGGTGGACCGTCACTATTTTCAGGCGGAGCGCACGGAGGAGACGGATCTCTTGTTTGACCGGCATCTGGAGCAACTGATTAAATATCATGAGCATATTCTGCTGAAATTCGAAGATAAACTTAAACCTGGTGTCTCGGATACCGATCCTCTTGGGGAGGATAACGACAAATTCCTGGAAACGGCGATTGTTCACTACAACGCGGAAAAGACAGGACAGCTTCGATTATCAATTGTTGCTGCAGCGATTTATGACTATGGCTATCAATTAGAGAGGCTTGACCGGGTGGCGGAGCAGATCAACAGAAACCCGGAGGAGAAGGAATAGTATTTTTACGGGCCGAATGTGTTATACATATGTAAACGACATGAAGAAAAAAGGGTGAGATCTCAGCCTTTTAAAGGGGATGAACAGTATTGTTGAATCATGAAGGCGAGTGGAAAGTTGAACAAGAGCGGGTAAACATTTTAACAAAGCTGCTGTCCGATCGTATCCGTGTGTTATCTGAAGAATTGGGCCAACACCGTACGGATGTTGTAGATATGCGTAAAGACTTCTGGGAAGAGGTAACAGTTAACTTCAGCAGCCCCGATGATCTTGGGGAGACCTCTACAAGTCTACGCCAGCAATCGCAAATTCTTAATGAGCGGGAGCGTCATCACCTTCAATCCAGCAAGGCCTTGAAAAAATACAGGAAGCTGGTGCACTCGCCTTACTTTGGCCGCATTGATTTCACTGAAGCGCCGGACGGGGAGAAAGAGAAGATCTATCTAGGGATTGGATCATTAATGGAAGATGACGGGACTTTTCTGATCTATGACTGGCGGGCGCCTATATCCAGTCTCTACTATGATGGTGCGCCGGGTCCGGCTGTATATGACACTCCGGGTGGTAAGGTATCCGGCACGATGGATCTGAAGCGGCAGTTTATCATTCATGACGGGAACATCGATGTCATGTTCGATACAGGTGTAACGATAGGTGACGAGCTGCTGCAGCAGGTACTAAGCCATAGTGCCGATGACAAGATGAAGAATATCGTGGCCACCATTCAGAAAGAACAGAATGCCGTAATCCGCAATGATAAAAGCCGGATGCTGGTCGTACAAGGTGCCGCTGGGAGCGGGAAAACCTCTGCAGCGCTGCAAAGGGTAGCTTATTTATTGTACAAATACCGCGAGGTACTACAGGCAGATCAAATGTTGTTGTTCTCTCCGAATCCGCTGTTTAACAGCTATGTGTCTACGGTTCTGCCGGAGCTTGGTGAAGAAAATATGCAGCAGACGACCTTTCAGATGTATCTGGAGCATCGGCTCGGACAGGAATTCCAGCTGGAGGATGTCTTCAGCCAGACGGAAAGTCTGCTTAATGCTCCGGAAGGACAGGAAGCACAAATCCGTAGAGCGGGAATCGGATATAAATCATCTGTTCAATTCCTCGATGTCATCCGCAAATATGTATTCAAGCTGGAACACGAAGGGATGCTGTTCAAACCGGTAGTATTTCAGGGGCGTATTATTATAAGCAAGGAAGAGATGCTGCATCATTTCTATTCCTTCGATCCTGCAATCAGACTAGCGAACCGGATCGACCTGATGATTGGCTGGCTTTTGAAGAAAATCTCTGATTTTGGACATGAGGAACGCAGCAAGGACTGGGTAGAGGATCAGATCGAGCTTTTGGATGGGGAGGATTACCAACGGGCCTATCTCAATAATAAGCGGAAAAAACGGGGCAAGAGTGAGTCCTTTGATGATTTCGACAGAGAGCGTGAGCTACTGGAGCGGTACGTGGTCAGTCAGCGCTTAAAGCCGCTTCGCCGCTGGGTTAAAAGAGGACGTTTCGTTGATGTTAAGGGACTGTACAGTTCATTGTTTACCGATGCAGAGCTGATGCAGAATCTAAATGGGACTGAGGCTCTTCCTGCAGAATGGGATGAGATCTGTACCCTAACCTTACAGTCGATTCAAGCGGGTGAGCTGGCCTATGAGGATGCGACTCCTTTTTTATATTTAAAAGAACTGAGTCAGGGCTTCCGGACCAATACCTTAATCCGGCATGTTATTGTTGATGAGGTTCAGGATTACTCTCCGTTTCAGCTGGAGTTTATGCGCAGACTTTTTCCGCGAGCTAAGATGACTGTGCTTGGGGATTTAAACCAGGCGATTTACGCACAGGGTGAAGTGCTTGGTGATCTCGCAGGGCTAGTCAGTATCTACGGCAAGGAGAATACAGAAGTCATATCGTTGACACGCAGTTACCGTTCGACTTTCGAGATTGTGGAGTTCACGCGTTCAATGATACCGGGAGGAGAACATATTGTACCGTTTAACCGCCGGGGTGAAGAACCGCTCATTCAATCAGTTGCCGATGAGAATAAACTTTTTGATGCGGTGGAGAAGGATATTACTGAGCTTCACTCCCGCGGATATCATTATGTAGCCGTGATCTGCAAAACCGCGGAGGAAAGCTCGCTTGTTCATGCGCGTTTATCCGCAAGCCTTCAGGTCAGTCTGGTGACCAAAGAAACGCCGAATTTTCAAAAGGGTACACTGGTGCTGCCAGCTTATTTAGCCAAGGGTGTAGAGTTTGATGCGGTTATTATTTATGACGGTTCTTCTGATAAATACAACCATGAAAATGAACGAAAGCTGTTCTATACCGCCTGTACCCGGGCGATGCATCTGTTGCACATCTATAGCCTTGGTGAGCCCAGCAGGTTTATTCCGACGCAAAAAGCAGTGCAAGTGGAGGCAGGGGCTGCAAATTGATTTCATCCTTCAGTCGTGAATAAAACTTGGCTCACAACCACACCCTACATCAATATGAATGATGATGATAAGGTGGTCTGTCATGAAGGAGAATAAAGGCGATTTGTTCGCTTTGGCTTCGATTCCGTTAATAATGACTCTTGGGAATTCCATGCTGCTGCCCATATTGCCGCTAATTTCACGCCATCTTGAGGTAAGTTCATTTCAGGTCAGCATGCTCATAACCGTGTACGGACTTGTAGCTATCGTAATGATTCCTATTGCGGGATTTCTGTCGGACCGCTATGGCCGCAAAACCGTAATTCTTCCCAGCCTGATTCTAACCGCTGCCGGGGGGGCTTTGGCCGCATGGGCAGCCTGGAAGAGCGCTGGAACGAGCGCCTATTGGATTATACTGGCGGGGCGTTTTATCCAAGGCATCGGAGCTGCCGGGGCCTTTCCGATTGTTATCCCTTTTGTCGGGGATCTCTTCAAGGATGACAAAGAGGTAAGCAAAAGCTTAGGTATTGTGGAGACCTCGAATACGTTCGGGAAAGTGCTCAGTCCGATTGTAGGTGCTTATCTTGGAACGTTACTATGGTTTGGACCATTTATTGCGATTCCTGGGCTTAGTGTACTGTCCTTTTTTCTAGTGATCATTATGGTTAAAAGCCCTAAAAAAAAGGATTGTTCCGAGAAGACCTCTATACGTCAATTTATCACGGGTATTGCCGGCATTTTACATGAGAAGGGACGCTGGCTGTATGCGATTTTTGCGATTGGCGGCATTTGCATGTTTGTTATTTTTGGTGTGCAGTTTTATTTATCGGAAATTCTTGAGTCTAAATATGATCTGCATGGATCGAGGAAGGGATTTGTACTCGCGATTCCTCTGGCTCTTCTCTGCTTAGCTTCGTATGGCTGCGGAAAGATCATTGGTCAGAACAAAACCCGGATGAAATGGCTGGGATTTAGCGGAATGCTGCTGGTTACAGCTGCCATGATAATTACAGGGTTTAATAACGGTATCTATTATATGGTTGGATTTCTGAGCCTCGCGGGGATCGGGATTGGGGTAACTCTACCTTGCATGGATGCTCTGATCACGGAAGGAATCGAGAAGGACAACTGCGGGACGATCAGCTCTCTATATAGCTCGCTTAGGTTTATTGGTGTAGCAGCAGGTCCTCCGGCTGTATCTCTTCTCATGAACAGCAGCCACTGGGTATTATTCGGAACGATGGCGGCAGTGGGAGCGGTGGGAGGTGTTCTGGCGTTGTTCGCTGTAACTCCTAACAATAATAAAAGCCAGAAGGAAGACAAGCCCTCTGCAGAGAAACAAGAAATGGGCAAACCCTTTGGCCGCGTCCGGCGCCAGAGGGCCCGCAAACATTAGTCTTCAAATGATTATTTATGCTGTACGTCTTGCAGTTCGTCCTCGTCTCTGTACCATTAGTACAGTGAGATATACAAGAAGAAGTATTCCCGGTGCTACGGCTGAGTAACGGTACATTACTGCGTAGTTGTGGTAAGTGGCAATGACACCGAGCAGCATCGTGCCTACAGCGACACCCAGATCCAGCGAATTGAGGAACATCCCATTGGCTATTCCCCGCTGCTGTGGTTCAACGGATTGGATCATCCATGTCTGTAGTGATGGCTGCATGGAACCAAAGCCTATACCATAACAAAGTGCTGCACCTAAAAGCCCAGTAGTCGAATCGGCAAATGACAACAGAATGAGTCCGGCTATTATAAATAAAGGTCCGGGAATAAGCAGTGCTGCAGGTCCAAAGCGGTCATAACATTTCCCCGAAAAAGGACGGACGATAACAATAGCTGCGGCGTTGAAGAGAAAGAAGTAAGCCACGTGCTCCAGCTTCGCTTCTGCTCCAAACAAAGCCAGAAAGCCGATCAGGCCACCGTAAGAGATGGAGAGCAGAAAATTCAGCAGGCAGGGAAGGATCAGCCTCCTGCCGGAAGTTCCTGTGCTTATACCTTCGAATGCCGGTGCTGCCTTCGGTTCTTTGTGATGTGCAGGCAGGCTTGCAGCCAACGTGAATGCAAGCGGAAGAATCAGCCCTATAATTAAGGCTGTATATGTGAGTAAGGTACCGAAGCCTGGACCTTGCAGAAGGCCGAGGCCGATCAGTGGGCCGGCAGACATCGCGAGACTGGTAGATAACCCGAAGAAGCCCATACCTTCGCCCATTCTGCGGATGGGGACAACATCTGAAGCCATCGTCGGGAATGCTGTACTGGCCATTCCGAATCCGATGCCGAACAGCATACGCAGGATCAGGAGCATCGTAATGCTGCGAGCTCCGTAATACCCGAAGACTGCGGAGAGCATAATGGCTAGACCCAGAAAGATCAGCAGATTACGTCCGCCTTTCTCCATCGCTTTTGCAGAGAACAAGCGGGACACTATGGCACTTAAAGCAAACAGGCTGGTAACCAGACTGATTTCAAATGAGGTGGCATGCAGTTCCCCTTTGGCATACGACGGAAGAGTAGACAACGTCATTTGAAGGCCGGTGAACAGTAACAGGTTGCACATTGTCAGGATAATAAAAGACTTAGACCATAAACGTTCTGTTGCGGATGTCATTGATGATTCTCCTATTCTTGATGATTTCCCATGTTGCGCTGAATCAACTCCAGCATCTGGCGAAACTCTGTCAGTTGCTGAGTAGTGAATCCGGATACAGCTTTTTCAATATTCTTTTGCTCAAGCGGCAGAGTAAGATCAATTAGGTCCTTGCCCTCGGCTGTAGCATATAGCTGGAACGCCCGGCGGTCGCTATTGCTTACGGATTTGGTGATGAAGCCTTTCTTCTGTAGCAGTTCTACAATTCTGGCGGTGGTTGGTTGATCTTTAGCTGAAGCCTCGGAAATTTCCTTTTGATTCACGCCTTCGCGGCCAGCGATTATGAATAGAACGGACCATTGCTCTGGCGTGATGTCATATGGCTTAAGAACTCTTGCGAACTGATTCGATACGCTGCGATATGTGGAACCCAGCATGAATCCGAGGAACTGCTCCGGGGAAGAAGGATGAAGTGGCATACTAGATTCTCCTTTGATGAATACTTGTCACAACAATTATATCTCTGACAAGTAAAAGGGTCAACCCAAGACAATATGAAGGGGATGTCCTTAAAGCCAAATATGGCCTTAAGAACATCCCCTGAATTTATTACGATATCAACAATAATTAGACTTGCGGTACCTTCTCCCAGTCCTTCAGGAACCGTTCGATCCCGCTGTCTGTCAGCGGATGCTTCCAGAGTGAAGGGAGGAGTGATCCAGGAATAGTAGCGATGTGTGCGCCTGCGATTGCCGCTTGCTCCACATGTGCAATATTCCGGATACTGGCTGCAATAATCTCTGATTTCAATCCATAGTTGGTCAGAATGGTTTTGAGCTCCTTGATCAGCTTCATTCCGTCTACACCGATATCATCCAGGCGGCCGACAAACGGACTGATATACGTTGCTCCCGCTTTGGCAGCCATAAGCCCCTGCGCGGCGGAGAAGATCAGCGTTACGTTGGTTTTGATGCCTTTCTTGGTAAGCTCGTAGCAGGCTTCAAGACCATCTTCCGTCATTGGCAGCTTGATCACAACATTCGGCGCCCATTCAGCAATCTCGTAGGCTTCTTTGAGCATTTCTTCTGCTTTGAGTCCGATAACCTCTGCACTGACCGGACCAGGTACGATAGCGACAATCTCTTTGATAACGTCCTTGAATAATCTGCCCTCTTTAGCGATAAGTGAAGGGTTGGTTGTCACGCCATCTACTAATCCGAGGCGGGTGATACGTTTGATCTCATCAATATTTCCGGTGTCCAAGAAAAATTTCATTACGAGTTATCCTCCCTTGGTTTCCTTATGGATTGACTAGCAGCGTACATAGCTACATTATGGAACATGCCTAATAAAGTTTCAACTGTTATTTTGAATATTTCAAAATAACTTTATGGATTAAGCTGTTTTGCGAAAAAGACACTTTTGCGGATTGTTGCCGTCATGATACTATTAAATCGCTATGGAATGGATCAGGAGTGAAGGGAGGGTGAGCAACAGTGATATACGTCTTATCAACTCTCTTGTTTTTTGTACTGCTGGCAGGCGGTATCCTGGCCTATCAGAACAGTAGGCTGATATCGGAGAAGGACCAGGAGCGAACAAGCCCGCGGCCGTCATCGAGGAGTTATTCCGCTATCTTTTCCAGTGCACAGAACGTGGTTCCGGGTTACGGTGAGGTTCCACTATTCAAATTCACAAGCATGGATGGGACTTTAATATTATCCAGGACGGCAGAGGGAAAAGGCGAAATGAATCTGTCAGAGGCTCAACAATGGGTATCAAACCGTGTCGCAGCGACGATAACTGAAGACAGTGACTTTCAGCTTGAGACTTACCCTGATATGGCTTTAGGAAGCAGTGAGAGGATGGCCATCATGAAACTTACAGAGGCGGTACACTCAAATCACTCCGGCACTTTGCAGCAAAGATAGCCTTTCTAAACCTTGTGAATTATATTAAGAGACATGATAAACAAGAGAGACAGTGGAGGAGGAATCGTTGTTGCCAGCTATTGAAGTAAGCTTTGAACTCGTGCACCCTGAGAATAAGGATCTGCGGGGTCTAATAGACCGTTTGGATGTGGAACTGAGACAGCGGTACCCTCATGAGACTATTTATGCTGTGGATTTCACGGATCCCAAAGTGAAGGAAATGACCTTTGTTGTTGCTTACTCCAATGCTGTTCCAATAGGCTGCGGGGCACTTCGTCCGCTCGATTATCTGGGTCAGGAGACTGCCGCGATGGAGCTCAAGCGGTTCTATGTTGACCCGGAATACCGCAAGCTGGGGATAGCGGCGCAAATGCTGCTATTTCTGGAGGAGAAGGCTTGGACAGCGGGTTACAGGGAGATTAGACTGGAGACCGGAATTAAGCAGCCCGAAGCCATTGCCCTTTATACCAAACATGGCTACGAGCCGATTGATCTTTACGGGCCTTACGTAGGCGATCCCGACAGTCTTTGTTACGGTAAAATATTAATGACTTCCTGACACTCTGCATTCAGGCGTGGTATTTGCCGGCCGGAGGATTCAGAACCCATTCCAGCATCATCAGCATATCATCAAGTCGTGTAATCTGGCTGCTAAGCATCTCCCGTTGCGGGTGATCGTCAGGCAGAGGCGTTAGGCGGCTGTCGAGAGACCTGCGCTGAAGGGTAAGTTCGTTGATTTTGGACTTAATCTGATCTTCGGTTCTCATAAGGAGACCTCCCTGATATAGGTATTAGGCGGATTCAATATAGAACATTATAACGGAACCAATGGGGGAATTAACAATGACTATCAACGTTAAACAGCTGGCGGCAGAAAAAGCAGTGGAGTATGTGACGGACGGAATGAAGGTAGGGCTTGGTACAGGGTCAACGGCATATTGGGCAATCCGCAAGCTCGGAGAACGAGTGGCTGAAGGCCTTAAGATTACGGCTGTAGCCACTTCGCAAGCCTCGGAGGATCAGGCCCGTGAATTAGGAATTCCTCTTGTTTCTTTCGCAGACATCGATAGCCTGGACTTGACGATCGACGGTGCAGACGAGCTGGATGCAAGTCTTCAATTAATCAAAGGCGGCGGCGGTGCGTTGCTCCGCGAGAAGATTGTTGCCCGCAACAGTACCCGGATGATCGTTGTGGCAGATGAGAGCAAAGCTGTGGGTACGCTTGGGAAATTCCCGCTTCCGGTTGAGATTATCCCTTTTGCCCGGGAATGGACAGTAGCCGAACTTAAGAAGCTGGGCGGTAACCCGGAGCTGCGCCGCAGCGGGGATGAATTGTACAAGACAGACAACGGCAACTATATTGCTGATTGCCATTTTGAGGTGATTAAATCGGCGCGTGAACTGGCTCTGGAGCTTCAGGAAATTCCAGGCGTTGTCGAGCATGGCCTCTTCATCGGGATCGCAGATCTTGCGATTATCGGCAAGAGTGACGGGACTATTGAAATCGTGGAAGCTCCAAACCGGGGATGATTCACGGGGGGACTCGAACAGAGATGCAGAGGGTGCACGGGATATGACTAGGCTGCGGCGGATATCTTGCTCACTGCTGCTTATATATGGCGCTGCCTTATTGTACTGGATGTTCATAGGATTTGGGAGATCTGCTCAAGCAGGAGGAGCCCTGAAATACAACCTGATTCCCTTGCAGACCATCGGATTCTATCTGGATTCGGGGAACTCCTTGTCCTTTATGGACAGGGTGATCAATCTGGCGGGCAATATAGGTGTCTTCATTCCTTTGGGTTACCTGTTGCCGCTGAGCTCACCGCGTTTGAACTCTTTATCCAATCTCGCGCTGTTCGCAGTGCCTTCGATATTGCTGCTGGAGCTTCTACAGATGCTGCTGCGGGCAGGTAGTTTCGATATCGATGATCTGCTGCTGAACCTACTGGGAATATGGGCAGGCTGCTGTCTGCTAAGAATAATCAAAATGATAAGAACGAAGGAGAACGAATGACTATGTTAACCGATTTGAAACAGCGCATGGGCACCCCTGAAGTGGATGAGCTGTTATCTTATGCAGTGATTGATGAGCCGGATGCCTTGCAGATAGCATCTTCCGAATATAAGGAAGAGACATCCTTACACATATCCGGCTGGGAAGAAGAAGGCTTGCTGCTTGGCCTGGTAGGCTTTGAAGAAACGGAAGACGGCTCACTGGATATTCGACATATTGCCGTCCTGCCTGAGAACCGCGGCAAGGGTTATGCGCGCGGCATGATTCTGGAGCTGCTTGCAGCACGTTCACCGCGTTATCTCGTGGCAGAGACCGAGGATGAGATCGCAGCAGACTTTTACCGCAGCCTTGGCTTCATGGTCTACAGTCTTGGGGAGAACCCCGCTGGAATTGAAATGTTCCGCTGCGTATACGAAGTGGAAGAGTCCGAGGACGAGGAATAAGATCACTTGGGGAACGTTCCACCTTTGATGTTCTATTTGTGATGGAGTTGCAATATTAAATAAATATCGTGTACTGTGAAGACGGCTGTCATCCCTCATAAGGAGGGAACAGCCGTTTTTTTGATTCCCTTTGGGACATCTCGGACATTCTGATGCCGGAGTTGACTTTCATGGGTGAAGATAATATAGTTTTACAGTAGAACTATTCTACATGCGAACTATTATCAGGGAGGAAGGTATTTTGAACAACGAAGCTTGCCATTGGATTGACCGCTATATTGATGCCTACCTGACCGTAACCAGGCGAATCAACGCCCAGATCCGGGACAGCATTTCCGAAGACCTGACGAGTGACCAATTTCTGATCCTTCGTCTCATCGACGGGCAGGAGCTGTGTACCTCCTCGTATTTGGCTGAGTCGTTCGCCGTGGGGAAAAGCTCTATTACTGCGATGATCAATCGCCTTGTGGAAGCCGGGATGATTGAGCGGACCCGTGACGAGAATGACAGGCGCCAAGTCTATTTGTCGATAACGGAATACGGAAGAACGGTGTACGAAGGAGCCTCGAAGCAGGTTCAGGACATCGTGTCCCCGTATTTGTTCCATTTTGCAAAAGATGATATCGAAATGTTTATCCGCATGTTTGAGAAGCTGGGAAGCTTAATGCAGGAATCAGGAGGGAAGACCAATTGAAGACCATTTTAAAAGCTAGATGGGCCGTTATTGTTGTATGGCTCGCGGCAGCTGTGGTGTTATTTATGACGGCTCCGGCCATGTCCGATCTTGTCCGCGAGAAAGGGCAAATCTCAGTGCCGGAAGGATACACTTCTTCCAGAGCGTCAGAGATCATGAAAGAAGTGGCGGATTCTAAGAACGGTGAGACATTACACCAGGTTGCACTGGTGTTCAACAAGCCGGGTGGAATCACCGCTGAGGATAACGAAAGTATCCGCCAGGGTGTGGAGAAGCTGGCAGCGAGCAAAGAGGCGCTGAAATTAAATTCCATCACAGATCCTTTTTCGCAAAGTGAGCTTAAAGATACTTTGGTTGCGAAGGATGGGGAGACCATCATGGTTGCTTTATCCGTCCAGGGCGGGGAAGAAACTGTGAAAGAGCTGCCGGATAAAGTGGATGAACTGCTGGGAGACGTTACTGCAGATCACTATCTGACCAGTGAAGGACTGATCACTGAAGATACTATTGTCAGCTCGGAAGCGGGTCTGAAGAAATCGGAATATATCACGGTTGTCTTCATTCTGCTGATCCTGTTCGTGGTGTTCCGCTCGTTTGTAGCGCCATTTGTACCGCTGCTTACCGTGGGACTCAGCTATATCGTTTCACAATCAATTGTCGCCTTTTTGGTCGACCGTTATGATTTTCCTTTATCAACATTTACACAGATCTTTATGGTGGCGGTACTCTTCGGAATCGGGACAGATTACTGCATTCTGCTCATTAGCCGCTTTAAGGAAGAGCTTGCTGTTGCGGAAGACACCAAAAGTGCAATTATTGCTACATACCGCAAAGCGGGCGGAACTGTATTTTATTCCGGACTCGCAGTATTCGTTGGCTTTGTAGCGATCGGATTCTCGAAATTTATGCTCTACCGTTCAGCGGTTGCGGTTGCCGTAGGCATAGCTGTCATGCTGCTTGCCTTGCTGACTGTCGTTCCGTTCTTCATGGCCGTTCTGGGCAAAAGGCTGTTCTGGCCTTCGCGCGGCAAGCTTGAGCACAGTGAAAGCCGTATTTGGGGCGCTGCGGGATCTTTTTCATTAAAAAGACCATGGGCAGCGCTGCTGATTGTGGCAGCAATTGTTGTACCATTCTTGTTGACCTATAACGGTAAGCTGTCTTTTAACAGCATGGATGAAATCGGCTCCGACTATGCCTCGGTTAAAGGCTTTAACATTATCGCCGAGAGCTTTGGTCCGGGAGAATCGATGCCGGCTAAGATTGTAATCAAAAATGATGACCGCATGGATACTTCCGAGTACATGGGGCTTGCGGAGAAGATCAGCCGTGAGCTGGAGAAGGTGGACGGGGTTAAAGCTGTTCGCAGCATGTCGCGTCCAACCGGTGAGGAGATTAATGATTTCCTGATTCCGACCCAAGTTGCTACGTTATCAGATGGACTTAATCAAACCAATGATGGTCTGACTCAGATTCAGACGGGCTTGTCTGAAGCCAGCAAACAGCTGAGCGATAATGCGCCTAAGCTAAGTGAAGCGGTATCCGGCAGCGAGAAGCTGACGGAGGGGACAGCCGAGCTGAAGAATGGGATCGATGCTCTGGGAGACGGACTTTCCCGGATCGAGAGCGGAATCAAGAGCGGTTCTGCAGGCGCAGGTGAAATTAAAGCAGGACTGGAACAAGCGGCAGCCAGTGCTAAGCAGCTAGCAGCAGCCAATCAGGCACTGCTGGACGGCTACAAGAAAATAGGCGGCGGTCTGACAGCTCTGGATGGAGGACTTGGACAGATTCATCAGCAGCTTGAAGGAGTAGCAGCGGCTCTTAATGGACTGGGAGCCTCCTTCACGGGTCTTGAAACGAGCCATCCGGAGCTTCTCCATGATGTGAACTATCAGACCATTAAGGGAACAGTCAGTCAAAGCGGCCCTGGAGCTGCACAGCTTGCGACGGGCCTTGGCCAGATCTCCGAGCAATTAAAAGGTGCAGCGGCGGGGATGACGGAAGCGAACGCGGGCTACACCAAAGCGGTAGCCGGTCAGACTGCACTTGCTGGAGGTCTTGAGAAGCTGACGGCAGGGATTGGCCAACTGCAGAGTGGCCTGAATCAGGCTGCTGCCGGCCAAGGACAAATCGTGGATAAAATCCCGTCGATCTCCGGTGGCTTGGAGCAATTGCAAGGCGGGCAACAGCAGTTAGCCGATGGATTCGGTCAATTAAACGGCCAGATCGGAGAGCTGACCAAAGGACTTAGCGACAGCGCTGATGGATTGAAACAAATCACAGGCGGATTAGCCTCTGCTCAGGATTATCTGAATCAGATTCAGGCGGCGAAAGATGATGAGCTAAGCGGATTTTTTGTACCGGAAGAAGCACTTCAGGCAGACGGCATTCAACAAGTCTTCGACAACTATCTGTCTCCTGACCGCAAGGTGATGACGCTGGATGTTGTATTGTCGCAGAATCCGTACAGCGCTGAAGCCATTGATAATATCGATGAGATCCAGGCTGCAGTAAACCGGTCTGTTATCGGAACGAAGCTGGAGAATGCGGAGACGGCGATCAGCGGCGTCACCAGCACATACAGTGACTTGCAGGCAATCTCCAATGAGGATTATACGCGGACCGTTATTTTGATGCTTGGTGGTATCTTCATCATTCTGATACTGCTGCTGCGCTCGATTATTATGCCAATATACCTGATTGTATCGCTCTTAATCACCTATTTCACAGCTCTGGGTGTGACAGAAGCAATCTTTGTGAATCTATTCAATTATTCAGGCATTACGTGGACAACGCCGTTCTTCAGCTTTGTAATGCTGATCGCGTTAGGTGTAGACTACAGTATCTTCCTGATGGCACGTTTCAATGAGAACAAAACATGGGATGTGAAGGAAGCTATTCTGCATGCCATGCGCAACATGGGTACTGTTATTTTGTCGGCAGTTGTTATACTGGGAGGTACCTTCGCTTCTATGTATCCATCCGGCGTGTTGTCGATGATGCAGATTGCAACCGTGGTTCTGACAGGTCTGGCACTATATGCACTGGTCTTCCTGCCGTTCTTCGTGCCGGTTATGGTGCGGATGTTCGGGCGGGCGAACTGGTGGCCGTTTAGTGTAAAAGAAAGCGGGGATTCCCCGAAACATGATGTAACTATGTAATTCTGCAGGCTGCCTGACGGCCGAATGATCCCCGTAAATCTTGACTGCATCCATTAGATGATAGCTGGGATTTACGGGGTTTTTAAATACTGTATATGTTGAACTTAAAAACTTAACAAAAAGGCGAAGGTAACGAAGGGGGATTTTTGGAACTGGAGGAGCGTAGCGTCCGCCTTTGTCTCCGGATTTCAACCGCGAACAGCGGTTTTAATCAAGAAATCGGGAGACAACAGCGGCCGGAAGTCCAAACATTCACCGTAGTTACGTCCTCGCTCAAGTGGTAACAAAGAACCCCCGCCAATCTGGAAGAAGATCAGCAGGGGCCGCGTATGGATTCGTATGATACTAATGAATTCGTAGCTTAAGGATTTATGTAATTATTGCATTTTAGCAAAATAACTGCGCAGCGCCCATCCCCGCTCCTGGCGTTTCTTGTATTTAGGGAGTGAGCGGTAAATAGCTATAGATTCGGCAAAAGCACGTTTGGCTTCATCGGTTCTACCAAGTGCCTTGAACATGGAGCCGGCCAGATAATAGGCTTCGCTGGACGAAGTGTGAATATCCTGAAAATTGCCTACATAACTTAAGGCTTTGTCGCGATCGCTATTCCGGAAAGCTTCGGCTAACCGTAGATAAGGCTGGCCATATTGAGCTTTTGGATTAATCTCAAGACCGCGTAGAATTTGGGCTTCGCCTTCTTCAAGTAATCCTAGCTTGAGATTTACTTTGCCAAGCTCAATCCAGTATTCAGCAGACAGCTCGTAGCGGTCTTCGATTTGCAGGAGGAGATCTTTCGCTTCCGCATATTTCTTTCGCTCCGACTGGTTACGGGCGAGGTCATATTTAGCGGATACATCATTGGGATTTAAAGAGATAGTTGTCCGCAGCCGTGAGTTCTGCCGTGATCTGCGGAAGGGTTTGACAACACTCGGGAAAAGTCCGACATACCTGCGGTCAAGGAAATATAAGATAATGAGAAGAATGAGGATTGCCAGAAAAGGGTTTCCTACCAGATTCCACAGCAGGAAAAAACCAAAGATTTTAAACATGATTTCCCTCCAATTATATTTTGTTTCATGGTCTGACCACTGGGCAGGACAAAAGTCAGGGTAATTATACCATATTTTCAAGGAGTGAGCTGTCTTAATTCCTGCGATTGACAGAAATAAGAACATCAATGAGAGACCCGATATATGAACCTTAATAAATTCTCTGGAAGAAGGATGAGTAATGGTGACAAGATCAGCTGCAGTTGCATTACGGCCCTTGGGACGCTCTTCAATGTCTGTATCTCCGCTTGGTCTGGGATGCTGGCAGTTCAGCAAGGGAAGTGGAATCGTGGGTCGATATTGGAGCAATCTGGAGGATGCAGATATTCTCGATATCGTCCGTGTCAGTCTGGAAGGCGGCATGAACTGGGTGGATACGGCTGAAATCTATGGCGGTGGTAAATCCGAACAAGCGCTTGCGTCTGTATTGGATCAGCTGCAGGCCGGAGGGAACGAATCATTTAAGCCACTGATTGCGACCAAATGGTGGCCGCTCTTTCGGACGGCGGGTTCCATTACCTCTACGATTGACGAAAGAATCCGCTGTCTAGGCGGACGTACGATTGACTTGTACCAGATTCATCAGCCATTTTCTTTGTCTTCTATCGCGAATGAAATGAAGGCCATGGCCGGCCTGGTCAAGGCAGGTAAGATCCGCTATGTGGGAGTCAGCAATTATAACGCCAAGCAAATGGTGGAAGCCCACAAGCTCTTGAAACAGTATGGTCTGGATTTGGTCTCGAATCAGGTGAAATACAATCTGCTGCATCGTAATATCGATCAGAATGGTACCATGGATGCCGCCAAAGAGCTGGGCATTTCCATCATCGCCTACTCGCCGCTTCAGCAGGGGATATTAACCGGCCGGTTTCATAAAGACCCTGCGCAGATCAGCGCCGTCTCCCGCATCCGCAAGATGCAATCGGGTCTTGACGAGAAGAGCATGGCTAAGAGCCGGGGCTTAATTGAACTTCTGAGCCAGCTGGGAGATAAATACGGTGCCACCCCTGGACAGGTTGCCCTCAATTGGTTGATCCATTTCCATGGAGAGACAGTCGTTGCGATTCCGGGAGCATCCAAGGTGCGGCATGCACAGGAGAATATCGGTGCCATGACCTTTGAACTTGCGAAAGAAGAGTTGGAGCAGTTAAACACCGCTTCATGGGCAGCACTTAAATAGGTGATCAGTAACCTGCGGAGATTTCAGAGCCGCAGGTTTTTTATGTCTTTAAGGTGTTTTAATCGTGCAGAGCCGGGGTAATAATAAGTAAGTTGTAGTGCAAATGAACTATATTCAGCAAAGATTCTAAGGTGGAGGTTGGTTCTAATGAGTATGACTGTACATAATATAATGGCGTTCAATCATCAATTTCTTAGACCACAGTCGCCAGCTGGCCCCAAAGTGAATCGTGCTGAAGAGAAGACTCAGAGCTTTCAGGATATCCTCAATGAGAAAATGAATTTAAAGAACGGCAATCATAAATAGCAGGTACCTAAGTATATCCATACAATTTAACTAAAGCCGGACGCTGGACCAAAGAGGTCATAGGCGTCCGGCTTTGTTATTGTGTACTCACTCTTATAACATTTATGATCTTATTTCGAAAAACTGGCAGTTCTTACGTGAATAATACATCATATCACTGACATTCGACTGCATAATTACATCCGAATCAGTGAAACGGACAACGGTTGCTCCGGAATTGACCATATGATCGTCTTCGAAGACGCGGACACGATATTTGTGGTCCATAGCCTCTTGGAAATCGTTGTCTGTAAAAAGCGGGCGGGTTATCGGCATATCCTCTTGCTCTCCTTTGATCGTCCGGTAAAAAAACGGCTAAATGAAATAAGAATAGTATACCTGCAGAACAGCCGAAAGCCAACCACTGGCCAATCCCCCTGAGCACCCGCTTGCAAAATCGGCTATTGCTGTGAAAACGAAATCACTTCTATACTAAAGTTACTTTTAGTACGGGAGGTGATACGGTATGAAGACAACCAATAAATTTGAGCACGTTCCATATGTTTTACAGTGGGTTCTGAACATTGCCTTGATTATCCTGGCCCTCATTCTTGTTGTTTTTCTGGGGAAAGAAACCATTCATATTTTTAGTTACATTAACGAAGGCGGCGATTTGAACAAGCTGGATCTGCTGGAGGGTATTCTGATTTATTTCTTGTACTTCGAGTTCATAGCCCTCATTATCAAATATTTCGAGGCGAACTACCACTTCCCGCTCCGCTATTTCATCTACATCGGCATCACCGCGATGATCCGCTTGATCATCATTGACCATGAGAGCTCATCGGACACACTGATTTATGCCGGAGCAATCCTGGTACTGGTCATTACCCTGTATTTGGCGAATTCGAAGCTGCTTAAGAGAGAGAGTTAATCTTGGTCAACAAGTTCCTGTATTACAAATACCTTATCTGAAGTTACAGCGAGTAAGAGGGCTGGTGCTTCAGATAAGGTTATTTTTTTGTAACAATCAAGATGCGAGTTCAAATTATTATATAGACAAAATACACTTTTGTTTATAATATAATAAACGTTATTTAATAATATCTATATTTTTATAGAAAAAGGAGTATTGTTGTGTTTAGAAACCGTTATGTTCGTACCATTATTATGTCGCGTGTATTACTTCAGCTCGGGGTGTGGGTACGGAACTTTGCCATTCTGCTCTATGTCACTGATATTACGCGGAATGATCCATTTTATGTGTCCCTCATCTCTGTCGCCGAATTTGCGCCGATCTTCCTGTTCGGGATTATCGGAGGTACCCTGGCAGATCGCTGGCGTCCGAAGAGAACTATGATTCTCAGTGATTTCCTGTCCTCCTTGTCGGTCTTTGCCGTATTGTTTGTGGTCATACATGGCTCTTGGCGGGCACTGCTGCTGGCAACTTTTCTTTCAGCTGTGATGTCCCAATTCTCACAACCTTCGGCCATGAAGCTCTTCAAGCAGCATGTGTCTGAAGATCAGCTTCAGGGAGTTATGGCGATGTTCCAATCGCTGTCGGCCTTTTTCATGATAATTGGTCCGGTCATAGGAGCCTTTATTTATAACCGCTATGGGATAGAGGTTTCACTTGTTATTATGGGTGTCATGTTTATTGGTTCAGGACTTATCCTTTCGCTGCTCCCGGCTGATGAAAGTGGAAAGTCTGCGCGGAACGCCAGTAGAGTCACAACGGAGATGATAGAAGGATTACAGTATGTCGGCCGAAGTCCGGTTCTCCGGACACTCGGGCTTACGTTTGCTTTTACCGGACTCGGTGTAGGACTTATTCAGCCGCTCGGCTTATATGTGGTTATGGAGAACTTGGGTCAACAAAAAGATTATCTGCAGTGGTTCATGATGGTTAACGGTGCAGCGACTCTGCTTGGAGGGGCTTATATTATGGGCGTTGCTAAGAAAGTCAAACCGCAAACTTTAATGGCTGTAGGGTTGTTTGTCAGCGCGGTTGGCACAGCAGGTGTCGGCTGGTCTCATAGTATACTGCTGACTTTTTGCCTTCAGGCTTTGACCGGATTCATTTATCCCTGCGTCCATGTCGGCATTAATACGCTGATTCTTAGAAATACGGAAGGAGCATTCATGGGGCGTGTCGGAGGGATTATGATGCCGATGTTTATGGGTCTTATGGTGATTGGCATGTCATTGGCGGGTTGGCTGAAGGATGTGCTTACCTTGGTCACTGTATATGCGGGAAGCAGCCTGCTGTTCCTGATTGGAATGGTCATTCTACTGCCTTTAATTAGAGGGAATACATCAAAACAGGAGAGCCGGGAAATATAAAGGTGACAAATGTCATACGGAGCGCTTGATGTTTATGACTATAACGCCGGGATAGCGCGGTCTATAATGAAGATAGTAATATAGATAGAATCCGGCAAGGAGGAATATCCGATGGCCACCAAAGACACCGCCCGCCTCTCCAGCCTCAAAAAAAGTGTGGTACCCTACGAGAAAACAGATCTCAGCTCAAGCATCAGGCAGCTTATCAATACACTCGTGCCGCTTGTACTGTTATGGACAGCAGCTTACTATAGCCTCTCAATTTCGTATTGGCTTGCGCTCGCGTTTATCTTTCCTACAGCAGGTTTCGTGATTCGCACCTTTATCATCTGCCATGACTGCTGCCACGGTTCATTCTTCAAAAACCGCAAAGCCAACGATATTATCGGTACCCTGACAGGTGTACTGACGCTGGTTCCTTACCGGCAGTGGAAACACGCCCATTCCATTCATCATGCCGGAAGCGGCAATCTCGATAAAAGAGGGATTGGTGACATCTGGATCATGACTGTGGAGGAATATGCGGAGGCCAGCAGCTGGAAACGGTTCTGCTACCGGTTTTACCGTCATCCACTCGTTATTTTTGGTCTGGGACCGATCGCTGTCTTTCTGATTCAATACCGTTTTAATGTGAAAGGTGCCCGGTTGAAAGAGCGGATAAATACGTATCTGACCAATCTGTTTATCGTGGTATTATACGGAGGGTTAATTTGGGCTATCGGGTGGCAGGATTTCGTCCTGATTCAGCTCCCTGTGATGTTCTTATCCGGCCTGCTCGGGATATGGCTGTTCTACGTTCAGCACCAGTTCGAGGATACTTTCTTCGAGAAGGATGAGGAGTGGAGCTACGTGAAGGCAGCTGTAGAGGGAAGCTCCTATTATAAGCTGCCGCGGCTGCTGCAGTGGATCACCGGGAACATCGGGTTCCATCATGTGCATCATCTAAGCCCGAAAGTGCCTAACTATAATCTGGAAAAAGCGCATAATGCCACACCGCCGCTGCACATGGCGACTACCATCACGATCCGCACCAGCTTGAAGGCGATCACTTTCCGGCTTTGGGATGAAGAGAATAAAGAGTTTATCAGCTTTAAACAGCTGAAAGACAGACTGCCGAGACCCGGTCTAAGTAAAGCGGGGCTGAAGGTGCGAAAGACAAGAATAGGATGAGGTTCTACACACTTAGAGGAAGATTCCTGTCCGGGGCATGATTCCTGGCGCAGCTCTTCCTCTTCTTTCATTACACATTGCCGGATGACTCCCGGTTTGTGCTAAAATAGGAATATCATATGGTAATTAAAAGGATGGCGTACATGCAGAAGTGGCATCATATTTTTCATAGAAATACAGGACTAAGCCCTTATGTATGGGTCGTATTTTATATTTTGCCTTTCTATTTTATCTTCCGTTCCACCTCTATGATTCAAATGGTCAGCGGAATCGTACTAATTGCAGTGTTCTTTGTTTGTTATGTGCTGTCTTTCTTATCCAAGGGATGGTTGGTATATTTCTGGACAAGTGTGCAGATTGTAATCTCCGTTACGATGACGCTGTTGTTCGGATATGTGTATTTTGCATTATTTCTGGCTTTCTTTATCGGGAACATTCAGAACAAAATCGGATTCTTTACGCTGTACTCGATTCACCTGATCACTACCCTGGTAACGGTGAATTTCGCGCTGATCTCACGCAACTCCCTGTTCATTAATCAGCTTCCTTTTGTCCTGGTGAGCATGATCGCGGTGATTTTGCTACCAGTAACCACCTACAACCGTAATAATCAGGACAAGCTTCAGGGTCAGCTGGAAGATGCCAATAAACGGATCTCGGAGCTTGTGAAGCAGGAGGAACGGCAGCGGATTGCACGTGATCTGCATGACACCTTAGGACAGAAGCTTTCACTGATTGGTTTGAAAAGCGATCTGGCTGGCAAGCTGATTCATCTTGATCCGGCTCAAGCTGCCGTGGAGATTAACGATGTGCGTCAGACCGCCCGCAGTGCGCTGAACGAAGTCCGCGAGATGGTCACAGAAATGCGGGGCATCCGGCTGGAGGAGGAGCTGGTCCGGATCAGGCAGTTCCTGAAAGCGGCAGAAATTGATTTCTTCCTGGTGGGTAATCCTCATCTGACCAATACCTCGCTAATGACTGAGCATGTGCTCTGTATGTGTATTAAAGAGGCTGTCACTAACGTGGTGAAGCACAGCGGGGCCAGGGCCTGCTGGATCACGATTAACCCATCGCGGACCAGTCTCATTATTAGTGTGAAGGATAACGGAGCAGGGATTCAGGTTACCAATATCTACTCGAATGGCCATGGGCTTCAGGGGATGCGGGAGCGGCTTGAATTCGTAAATGGCAGCATGGATATCGTCAATAATGAAGGAACAACAATATTATTTAAAGTGCCGAATGCCTTTAAGCAGCCGGAAGAGGAGGAGAGCATATGATCAGGATTGTAATTGCCGAAGACCAGCGCATGCTGCTCGGAGCGCTGGCTTCACTGCTGGATTTAGAAGAGGACATGAAGGTGGTAGGTCGGGCATCTAACGGGGAAGAGGCCGTGGCGCTGGTTAAGCAGCTTCAACCGGACGTTTGCATCATGGATATCGAGATGCCTGCCATGAGCGGGCTTGATGCTGCTGAGGCGATTAAAGGCTCCGGCTGTAAAGTCATGATCCTTACCACGTTCGCCCGGGCTGGATATTTCGAGCGCGCCGTTAAAGCTGGAGTGAATGCCTATTTGCTTAAGGACAGTCCTAGCGAGGAGCTTGCACTATCGATCCGCAGCGTGATGGAAGGCAAACGGATCTATGCTCCCGAGCTGATGGACGCGGCATACGGCGCTGGTGAATCCAATCCGCTGACACAGCGGGAGAAGGAAGTGCTTGGACTGATCGCCGACGGCAAAAATACGAAGGAAATCGCCAGTGAGCTCTATATCACCACCGGGACGGTCCGCAATTATATCTCGGTGATTCTCGACAAGCTGGATGTCGGCAACCGGATCGAAGCCATTACGAGATTCAAGGAAAAAGGCTGGTTCAAGTAAGCTAAGCGAATTCAACGACTTACTTTATTACGGACAGAAGTGATAGAGCTTTTGTACGGTAAAGGGGAGACTTCAATGTCTGCCCTTTTTTTGTGTACAGATTTGACTGTAGTGATTCCAATAGAGAAATTGGTGTTCAATATATAGGTGGGACAATTTTACTATTTTTGAGGCGGGGAGTCTCCAGCCATTGGAACCCTTGAGTATTTTTGCTAAGATGAATGCAAACATGTGATCTTATCTTTTTCGAGGAGGAAACGAACTTTGCCTGAACTTACAGCATCAAAAGTAGATTCGTTTGCGCCTAATGCCGTTGCCATCAAGAACGGACAAGGACTGGTTCGCAAAAAGAGCTTCATACAGCTCAACCGCACGGATGACGGATCGTTGCTCTTTGGGTTGTGCTCGGGGAGCGGGAAGACGCCTTATGAGTGCTCTGTAGATTTTATCGCGCCGGAGAGTCCGGTGTTCCGCTGTAGCTGCCCAAGCCGCCAGTTTCCATGTAAGCACACGCTTGGTCTTATGTATGCTTATGCTGAAGGACAGGATTTCACAGTCGCAACAGTTCCGGAAGATATCGCCGCTAAGCGCGAGAAGGCCGGGAAACGGGAAGAAAGCAAGAGTCAACTGGCCGATGACGTGGAGAACAAACCCAAGAAGGTTAATAAATCCGCGCTCAAAAAAAAGATTAATACCCAGCTTGAAGGACTTGATCTTCTGGAGAAGCTCGTCCTATCCCTGGTACGGAGCGGGTTATCGACGATTGACAGTAAAACACTGAAAATGATTAATGAACACGTGAAACAAATGGGCAATTATTATCTGTCCGGTGCGCAGATCGAATTGCGCCGGCTTGTACTTCTGCTGGGTAATACTCAAAATCGTGAAGATACCTATACATATGCCGTGGAGCAATTGACACGACTTCATGCTTTTATCAAGAAAGGGCGGACTTATCTAATTGCTAGAGCGGAGGACCCGGAGCTTGCACTGGATAATCAATCTACGATAGATGAATGGCTGGGTCACGCCTGGCAGCTGTCGGAGCTGAAGGAATATGGTCTCACCCAAGAGGGAGCCGAACTGCTCCAGCTGGCCTTTTACAGTAAAGACGATCAAGCCCGCCTGGAATATGTTGATGTCGGATATTGGCTGGACCTTACGAGTGGAGAGATTCATCGTACTGTGAACTATCGTCCATACAAAGCAGCCAAGCTGATGAGGGAAGAGGACAGTTTTTTTCAGATCGTGCAGACTCCCTTATTGTATACATATCCCGGAGACATGAATGTCAGGGTGCGTTATGAGGAAATGAAAGCCAGAGATATTACTGCGGCCGACATGACAATTCTTCCTGCTAAAGCACAACGTTCCTATTCAGATATCCTTAAGAAGGTAAAAAATCAGTTGAAGAATCCGCTCGGTGACAAATGGCCTGTACTTCTGCTGCATGCAGCAAGCCTTGGGGTCACTGAAAGCGGACAGTTCGTAATAACCGACGAATCGGGAGTCCAGTTAGTTCTGGAGGATATTCCTTCACTGCCGCAGGGCACGGTTCAACTGCTTCCCTATCTGCCGGCTTCTTCGCATACAGATTGCCTCCTATTGGTCATGTTCGAGCATCATTTGGATCAAGGACGTCTTGTTGCTCAGCCGCTGACTTGGATCAAAGGTGAGGTTATCACCCGGTTGTTGTATTAACTTATTCTGATGAATTGGCAATTTTCGTATGTTTAACTAAAGGGGGATAGCTTGTGAGTACAGCGTTATTACAAGAGCTCCATCAAGAGCTTAGGAGATTATATATTGCCGGAAGTGATTTGGCGTCAGGGGATTTCCGGCTGAAACGGCTGCTTCCGCAGTTTGGGCAGCTCGGCGAGCGGGCTGCAGTCTTTAAGAGACTGGGCGATGGAATTCTTTCACTGGTAGAGTCAGACGGCGGTCAAGGGACTACGGCGGCTGTGCAATTGCAGGAGCTGACGCTGCTGCTGGAATCGGTGCTCTACACGCAAGGAGTCAGCTCTCCAGATCGCGAACCCGGGATGCTGCAAAGTGTGGATTTTCCACTGGGCACCACGTTCTCTTACCGCAAGCTTGCTGCCGTACGGCAGGCTTTGACGACTACCGGCGGCGGCAGATATGAGATCATAACCGAGGCTTACAAAGAGGGGCTTTTTCAAGATTTACGTCTGCTTCTGTTGACGATTCCTGCACTGAATGATCCATATAATGAAATCGCTGAGTTCGTCACGACTGACATTCTCCCATCCTATGGGCCGGAGATTGCCCGTCATTTAATAACCGGATTGGATCTGACTGGCGGCAAAACCGAGGTTCGTAAGCTGCGGGTTATTGCTAAAACGGGTTGCGGCGAAGTTGCCAGCGAAGTTATGGATGCCGCGTGGAATGGGACAGATGAGATCAGGGTGGCTGCCATAGAGTGTATTACAGGGCATGGTGAATATACCGCGGAATTGCTGGAATGGACAAAAGATAAGAAGAAGGTAGTACGTGAAGCTGCATATACGGCATTGGCCGCAGGTGAAACTCCGCAGGGCCGGGATACCCTGTATGAGGCGTTCTTAGGAAAGGACAGAGGACTGGCGGCGGATGCCCTGGCTAAGTGGCCATCGGAGGAACTTTCAGAGAAATTGGCTGTACTGTTCAGTGAAGAGCTTCGTCAGGCACCGCATACCGGTGAGAACGAGGATAAGAAGAAAAAAATTGCGGCTTACTGGAACAAAATGGAGCCCTTTCTGACCGTATTTGCAGGTGTGAGAAGTCCGCAGCTGGAGGAGATATTCAGTGATGTGCTGCGTGAATATAAACGTTTCTCTTCCCTGGGCTGGATTCCGCTGATTGATTGTGCGGCAAGATATTTGGAGCAATCCACCACTTCAGAAGCCTTGAAACTGCTTCATGATATGGAAAGTGAGGATCTCCGTTATCTGCCCAGCCATTTCCGGGCGGCGCAGCTACAACTCTCACCGAGGGATGTGTTCAAGCAGTTCACTGGCTCGATATTGGATAAGCTGAAATCCATCGTCTCCAAAGAAGCCAAGCAACGAGAAGAGCTGCTGCTAGAGACAATTAGGCGGCAGATTGACAGCCAGGAAGTGGTATTCTACAAAGTAGCTTGGAGTGTTTCAAGAACAGACCGGCTTCTCTCCAGAGAGTTCAAGTCGGCTGACAAAATTGCTGCTGATTGGGATAGCCGCTGGCTGGATTGGTTCCTTGAACGGGATGCCGTGGATATGGTCTGCGCCTTTGCAAGGCCGGGACATAGCGGAGTCCGAAACTATCTGCTGGACAAATTACAAGAGCAGGGAGACTACAGAAGAGATCATCATTACTACCAGCATATCTTCATGGGGCTGGAGCGGGCCGGCATGGAGGAGTCCCGCCGGCTGGACCTGCTGATATCGACGCTTGAAAATGACAAGACTTATCATCCTTATGTGTTTGATTTTTATCTCTTCAATATGATGCTTCAATTTCCGGTAAGCTATATTGACCGCATTGACGGGCTTCGTTCCATTTACAGTTATGAATGTATCCAGCAGATTGATTTTCTGATCCAGTATCTGCAGCGCACTAATAAATAACCCATATTACCCTCGTGACACCATGCATCAATGAAGGAGATGTGAATATGTCAACGGAACAAGATCAGCTACAGGATGTTATGCGACTGCCTGCTGAGGTATTGTATCGCGAAGAACTGGAAGCCCTGCGCAGAGAGGATAACGGAAAGATCCCTGCCGGCTGGCAGATGTCTCCCCGGTCGGTATTAACCTTTATCGCTGGCGGCAAGGCGGGATCAACTATAATAACGCCCAAATATATCGGTAATACCCGCCTTATTGAAATGGCAGTCGCCACGCTCGTCACCGACCGGGCACTGCTTCTGATCGGCGAGCCGGGAACAGCGAAGTCATGGCTGTCCGAGAACCTGGCCGCAGCGATCTATGGCAACTCCGGACTGGTTGTCCAAGGAACTGCCGGAACCAGTGAAGAGCATGTGCGATACTCCTGGAATTACGCGATGCTGCTGGCGAACGGGCCTACACCGGAAGCATTGGTCAGAAGCCCGATTATGCGCGCGATGGAGGACGGCGGTATTGCCCGCTTTGAAGAGATTTCCCGCTGCGCTTCAGAGGTGCAGGATGCACTCATTTCTATTCTGTCAGAGAAGACAATCTCTGTTCCTGAGCTCGGCAAAGAGACCAGCGCACGCAAGGGCTTCTCGATAATTGCCACAGCCAATACCAGAGATCGCGGAGTCAACGAAATGTCTGCCGCTTTGAAGCGGCGGTTCAATATTATTGTGTTGCCTGCCCCGTCAGATCTAGAGACTGAGGTGGCAATTGTGAAGAAACGTGTTGCAGAAATTGCTTCCTCTTATGAGCTTCAGGCCTCTATTCCGGCAGATGCAGCGCTGCTTAAAGTCGTTACGATCTTCCGTGAGCTGCGCAGCGGAATGACGCTCGATAAGAAGGAGAAGGTGAAGTCTCCAGCAGGAGTTATTTCCACCGCTGAGGCGATATCGCTGCTGACGAACAGTATGGCACTGGCGGCAAGCTTCGGAAATGGAGATCTGACGGACAGTGATCTAGCTGCCGGTCTTCAGGGAGCGATTGTCAAGGATGACGACAAGGATAAGCTGGTCTGGAAAGAATATCTGGATAATGTGATGAAGAAAAGGGGAAGCGAGTGGCGCGGATTGTATCAGGCCTGTAAGGAGATGAACGAGTGAACCTCACTTCTGAAGCAGGAGTTCATATATTCGGGGTGCGTCATCTGTCTCCGGGCGGTGCGAAGCATCTGCTGGAATATCTGGAGGAGCTTCAGCCCACGGCGGTGCTGATCGAAGGGCCGAGTGATGCGACCGGTGAAATCCGCCACTTGACGCATGGCTCAACGAAGCCCCCGGTAGCTATTCTGGCTTTCACCGATGAGCTGCCGGTGCGTACAGTACTGTGGCCATTTGCCGTCTATTCTCCTGAGTATCAGGGGATGAAATGGGCTAAGGAGAATGGGGCGGAAGCTGCTTTTATTGATCTTCCCTCGTCCGTTACACTTGGAATACAGGAATTGTGGAAGCGGGAGGAAGGTACAGTAGAAGAATTGAAGCCCTCCCTGAACGAGAGCATTGAGCCGCCGGGCGGTGAAGCTCAGGAATATAAATCTGTATATAGCCGGATAGCCAGTCTAGCTGGAGAATACGATTATGATATGTACTGGGAACGTAATTACGAGCATAATCACAATCCGGGTGCGTACCGGGCCGCCATTCTTACCTTCTCAGAGCACATGCGTGAACTGTCAGAAGCCAGTGAGCAGCAGGAGCAGCCGAAGGAGCATGCTTATAATCTTGTACGTGAGTCCTTTATGCGGCGGCAGATCCAAGACAAGATCGCAGCCGGACATGAGGCGCAGAAAATCGTGGTGATCTGCGGTGCTTATCACGCCGCTGCCCTTGCGGATTTATCGGCGGCTATGAGTGATGACGAGTTAGCCGGATTACCTTCCCGCAGAACAAAGCTGACGCTGATGCCATATTCTTATTATAAACTCTCCAGCATGTCCGGTTATGGAGCGGGGAATGGCGCTCCTCACTATTTCCAGATGATGTGGGAAGCTATCGAAGCCGGGACACCGGAGGAATTGCCGCATCTCTACCTTTCCACGGTTGCCCGGTTCATCCGAAGTGAAGGCACACACCGGTCTACTGCCGAGGTAATCGAAGCCGTTCGAATGGCCGAATCGCTGGCGGCTCTTCATGGAGGAAGTGTCCCTGTGCTGCGGGATTTAAGGGACGCTGCTCAGACACTATTAGGCCACGGAGATCTTGCTGTTGTAGCGGAAGCACTGGCCAGAGCGGATGTGGGAACGGCTATCGGAAGCTTGGCCGAGGGAGTAAGTCAGACTCCGATTCAGGATGATTTGAACCGCGAGCTCAAACGTCTGAAGCTTACGAAGTACAAGACCACCGTAGCTGCGGGGCTCTCGCTTGATCTAAGGGAGAACAGGAGAGTGTCTTCATCCGAAGCGGCTTTTCTGGATTTGAATCGTTCTGTATTATTCCACCGTCTGGGACTGCTGGGCATCACCTTTGCGAAGGAACAGCCAAGCGGCCAGCAAGCTGCGACCTGGGGGGAGAACTGGATCATCCGTTGGTCGCCTGAAGTGGAGATTCAGGTTGTTGAAGCTACCTTATTAGGCGAGACCATCGAGATCGCTAGTGCCTATGTACTTCGCGAGAAGCTGAACGAATGCCGTTCCATAGCAGAGGCCTCCACACTGATTAAGCTGGCCTGCCAGTGCGGGGTGGCCTCGCAAATGGAAGAGGGAAGAAGTGTGCTTCAAAGCTTGGCGGCGGATAGCCGGGATGTTGTGCAGATTGCAGCGGCTGCGAGTGAGCTGGCCGTTATTATTAGATTCGGTGACATTCGCAGAGTGGATACAGAATCGCTGATACCGCTGCTGGAGCAGTTGTTCCGGCGCGGCAGTCTGTACCTGCTGGACAGCTGCAATTGCAATGATGAAGCCGCAAACGGCCTGGTGATTGTCATGAATGAGCTCAACCGGATTTCGCTGGATTATAGTGAAACGGTGGATGAAGGGTTATGGCTGCAGGCGCTGCAGCAGTTATCGGAGCGGGATGACCGTAATCCAAGGTTATCCGGGTTCGCCTGCGCCATATTGATGGAACGAGGAGCCATAACGCCGGAGCAATGCGCTACCGAGGTTTCGCGGCGACTGTCTCCCGGCATTCCTGCGGAGCTTGGAGCAGGCTGGTTCGAAGGGCTCTCCATGCGCAACCGCTACGCTCTGCTGTCACGGCTGAGTCTATGGGAGCAGTTGAATGATTATATACAATCCTTAGAGGATGAAGAATTTATCCGTGCTTTGGTTTTTTTAAGAAGAGCCTTCAGCTCCTTCTCACCTAAGGAAAAGACGATGATCGCCGAAATATTGGGTGAGCTATGGGGTGTGAATGCAGAACAGGCCGCAGAAATTCTTACGGGTGAACTGAGAGAGGAAGAAACTAAAATGCTGGAAGATCTGAATGATTTTGATTTTGAGGACTTTTAAGGATGACTGCCAGCAGAGAAGCAAGTGTATCCCGGTGGCGCCTGATTCTGGGCCAGGAAGCGGAAAGACAATTGTCATCCTATGTGGAGGGCGGCCGTCTGATGCTAACAGTCGAAGAGCAGATTATGGATGCGGCCTTGGCCGCTATTTATGATGACACTGGAGCAGGAGGCAGCAGCAATTCGGGAGGATTTGTGAAAGGGAGGGGTGCAGGTTCTGGTCATGGTGCGGTTCATCTGTCCAAATGGCTGGGGGATGTACGGTCTTTTTTCCCGGAGGATGTAGTCTCGATTATTCAGAATGATGCCATGGAACGAAAAGGGTGGAAGGAGCTGCTGTTCGAGCCTGAGCTGCTGGCCACAGTGAAGCCTGATATTCAGTTGGTGGGAACGCTGCTCTCCTTGAAAGGGAAGATTCCTGAGAAGACCAAGGAGACAGCCCGGCTGCTCGTCAAAGCTGTAGTGGATGATCTGGTGAAGCTGCTGGATAGCGACATCCGCCGTGCTGTCACCGGAGCACTGAATAAGCGGGAACATTCACCACTGCCATCTTTGAGCGGACTGGACTGGAAGCGGACCATTCAGCGGAATTTGAAGCATTATGATACGGAGCGCAAGCGGATCATTCCTGAGCGTTTTTATTATTTCGACCGTGCCCGCCACAGCAAAGAGTGGACCGTTATTGTTGATATTGATCAGAGCGGTTCGATGGCCGAGTCGATTATCTGGGCTTCAGTTATCGGTTCCGTTTTTGCCAGCATTCCGGCTCTGGATACCCGTGTGGTCGTATTCGATACAGAGGTTGTAGATTTAACGGAGCAATGTGCTAATGACCCGGTCGATATGTTGTTTGGGATCCAGCTTGGCGGAGGGACGGACATTCATAAGTCGGTGATGTATTGTGAGCAATTTATTGAAGAGCCCCGTAAAACATTGTTTATTATCATCTCAGATTTGTATGAGGGCGGCAACCAGTCGGGACTAATTCGCCGGATGCGTGAAATGCGTGAATCGGGCGTCCGGACATTGTGTCTGCTGGCTTTGTCTGATCAGGGCAAACCCTTTTATGATGAGCAGACTGCCAAACAGCTTTCGCGGGACGGAACACCTTGCTTCGCCTGCACGCCGGCTTTACTTCCGGCATTGGTGGAAGGCGCGCTAAAAGGGTTGGACCTGGAGGAATTAGCTAAACGATTGGGCATTCTGTAGTACAAAGGTATACTAATTATTTCTATCTTTGCATTCACATATTGTGTAAGCTGCATATATCATTTATAATCGGTTATTAAAAAGCAGCAAAAAATCAAATTCAGGAATCAGCTTGAAAGGATATGAAATTCATATGTCAAGTAAGCTAAGAGCAGGTATAGTTGGCGGTACCGGTATGGTAGGCCAGCGGTTTATCGCACTTCTGGAGAATCACCCTTGGTTTGAGGTTACTGCCATCGCGGCGAGCGCTAATTCGGCGGGCAAAACGTATGAGGAATCGGTAAAAGGCAGATGGAAGCTGTCCACGCCAATGCCGGATAACGTTAAGGAGATTATGGTTCAGGATGCTTCCAAGGTTGAGGAAGTGGCTGCAGATGTAGATCTGATCTTCTGCGCTGTAGATATGAAGAAGGAAGAGATCAAAGCGCTGGAGGAAGCTTATGCTAAGACAGGTACTCCAGTCATCTCTAATAACTCAGCACACCGCTGGACTCCGGATGTACCGATGGTGATTCCTGAAATCAACCCGGAACACCTAGAAGTCATTGCACAGCAAAGAAAACGGCTCGGTACTGAAACTGGATTTATCGCCGTTAAACCGAATTGCTCCATCCAAAGCTATATGCCGGCACTTCACGCGCTAAAAGAGTTCCAGCCCTCGCAGGTTGTTGTAACCACTTACCAGGCTATCTCTGGTGCAGGCAAGACCTTTACGGATTGGCCGGATATGGTGGATAACGTGATTCCATACATTGGCGGAGAAGAAGAAAAGAGCGAGCAGGAGCCGCTGCGGATCTGGGGTAGCGTAGATGGCGAAGGCATTACTAAGAGCCAGCTTCCAGTCATCACTTCCCAATGTATCCGCGTACCTGTTGCGGATGGACATATGGCTGCGGTATTCGTATCTTTCGAGAAGAAGCCGTCCAAGGAAGACATTCTGGAGAACTGGAAGAAATTCGCCGGACGTCCACAGGAATTGGGATTGCCGAGCGCACCGAAGCAGTTCATTACCTATTTCGAAGAAGAGAACCGTCCTCAAACCCGTCTGGACCGTGATATTGAGAACGGAATGGGTGTCTCCACCGGCAGACTCCGCGAGGATTCGCTGCATGATTACAAATTCGTCAGTCTCTCCCACAATACCCTTAGAGGTGCTGCCGGAGGAGCTGTGCTGATCGCTGAACTGCTGAAAGCGGAAGGCTATATTCAGCCGAAGCAATAATATAACTTGCATATTTATTGTCTCATCCACAGCCCGCTATGCTCACGCATTGCGGGCTGTTAGCGTATAATGACTTAACATCGACTTAAGGTAATGGTATGATAGATAAAGTGCAAGTCGTAAACTAATGGAGTGATACAATACAATGGGCGCAAAAAGCAAGGGCGGCGGAACTGGCCGGGGAACTGGAAGCAAAGGCTGGACCCGATGGAACAAGACGGCGAAGCCGGTAGTCGCAAAGAGAAATACCACAGCTAAACCAGGAGCTAAAGGACCGGAAGGTGCGAAAGCGAATACGGTCAATAAGAACCGGGGCTAATACTTTCTTAGCCTGACAGGGTACGATAGATCACCGTAGACTTGAACATCCAGTACAGCAACATGTACTGGATGTTTTTAAATCAAGGGGTACAACCCGGATAAAGTAAATATAAGAAGGTGAAAGCTTGAGAATCGGAGTGTTTGATTCGGGAATTGGCGGAATTTCTGTTCTGCATGAGGCAATGAAACATTTGCCTCATGAGGACTTTTTATATTATGCAGATACCTTGCATGTGCCTTATGGGCCAAAGAGTAAGGAAGAAGTCAGCACTTATGTGAAGCAATCGGTAGAACAAATGATCAGTGAAGAGATCAAGGCGCTTGTGATCGCCTGCAATACCGCCACAAGCATCGCGATTGCGGATCTCCGGACTGCTTACAATATTCCAATCATCGGTATGGAGCCGGCGGTGAAGCCTGCTGTTGAACGAACCCGTTCCACGGGCAAAAGAGTACTGGTCTTCGCCACAGAATTAACCTTAAAACAGAACAAATACAAGGAGTTGGTCTCCCGCATTGATGATCAGAGTATCGTAGATTCATTGCCGCTCCCGGAGCTGGTAGTGTTCTGCGAGTCTTTGAACTTCGACCGGGAGATTATTACGGCCTATTTTCATCAGAAGCTGGCGCAGTTTGATCTGAATGCCTACGGCACGGTGGTGCTGGGCTGCACACATTATCCTTTTTACCGAGAACTGTTACAGCAGGTCCTGCCAGGGCATATCGAAATTATCGACGGCAGCATTGGTACCGTTAAGCGGTTGGTCCGCGTGCTGGAAGCAGGGCATTGTTTCAATACTCAGGGCAGCGGCGATATTACATTCATGTGCTCTGGTGGAGAACCGGAATATATCCGCACCATGGAACAGGCACTCGGGATTCTCTGCGCGAAGACAATAACGCCATTATAGTGTCCGGGAGGCAGGAGATTAAGGTGCAGAATTGGTCTACGCAGACTCTAGTCTGGATAGCCTTGGTGGTTGTTGTAATTCATGATCTGGAGGAGATTATTTGGGTGGAGCCACGACTTAAAAAGAACAAAAATGAAGTCGTTCGTGCGCTTCCTCGCCGGATGAAGAATCGGTTGAGCACCATGCTCGATATTACCAGCGGCAGAGTATCAAAGATACTATCTGTTTTTGGCTATTCATTCGCTCTTTTTTAATTATGTGTTCACACGTTGCACAGTCTATTTTGCTGAAAAAATATACACCCGGGAGCTTACGATGGGATACATAATGAATCTTAGAAGGCAGGTTGGAACACAGCCTTTGATCATGGCCGGGGCATGTGTCATCGTTAGGGACAACCTGGGACGAATTCTTTTGCAGCATCGGGTGGATAATGGTTGTTGGGGGCTGCCTGGAGGGGCACTTGAACCGGGGGAATCCATGGAGGATGTGGCCCGGAGGGAACTGCTGGAGGAAACAGGTCTGCTTGCCGGGGAGTTAAGACTGCTGAATGTTTTTTCAGGGGAATCACTCTATTATCGGTACCCAAACGGCGATGAAGTCTACAACGTGGTTAGTGCTTATATCTGTGATTCTTATTCAGGCAGTTTGAAGGCTGAGGAGTCGGAGGTTAAGGATCTCCGTTTCTTTGCGATTCCGGATATTCCCCGTGAGTTAAGTCCGCCAGAGGTTCCGGTAATTGAGAGTTATTTAGCGTGGATTGATAGTGAAGGTGGAGAGGGTGGTGCATCAAAGGTTATAGATGGCGTAACATTTGTGACTCGGGATCAGCAGCCGGGAGGAATGGTGGTGGAGCCGTCTGGTGTTATGCGAGGTTTGCGGCGGAAGGAGTTGTCAGGTGCGGTCCGCAGTATTCAACGGGATGAGCTGCCACAGCTGCTTCTGCTGTATAAGCAATTGCAAGCCGATGATCCGGAGCTGGAAATCACCGATTCTCTGATGGAGCTATGGGAGAGGATCTTGGATGATCCTTGCATGGAGATTCTTGCACTTGAACAGGACGGCCAAATCGTCTCTACCTGTGTGCTGCATATTCTCAAGAATCTGACCCGGAATGCCAGACCCTATGCGCTGATCGAGAATGTGGTGACGCATAAGGACTACCGGAGAAGAGGGTTAGGCCAATTGGTTTTGCAAAAAGCTGTGGAAATCGCTAAGGCGCATCAGTGCTATAAAATCATGCTGTTAACGAGTTCGCCGCTGGAATCAGTACATCGTTTTTATGAACAAGCCGGGTTTAAGAAGGGTTTGAAAACAGGTTTTTTGATGAAACTGAACGGAACAACTGAATAGAGATAGACCGCCGAAAGCATCGGGGGATTTCGAAGTCATTGGACTTCGGGATCTCCCTTTTTTTATTTCCATAATTTTGAATGGCCAGTATAATGAGAGGGTGAACCAACGTGGAAGTATTCGTATCCAAGCGAGATGAACAGACTTTAGCCATCAAGATGAACAAGTTTAATAGCGAAGACGTAACGAAGATCAAGCGATTAAAAGACCGGAAATGGATTCCGGAAGATGTTGTTTGGACGATACCTTACACCATCGGGAATGTGGATCAGCTGCTTGAAGTCATCATAAACGATACTTTGATTGTGGAGACTAGTCTCGCAAAAGAATGCAGCATGCTCCAGGAGAGGCTTGATGTTCAGAGGAATACCTCGCCAAAGAATTCTCCTTCAAGAAATGCTGCCACAGGGAATGCTGCTGAAAGAAGTGCTGATTCTCAAAAAAATGCTGCACCTCAAAAAAATACTGCTCCTCATAGTGCTACTGTTCAACCGGCGGGTGCGCACGGTCTGGAGTGGAACAGTGATCTGAAACAGCGGCTGAAGAACGAATTGATCCTACGGGGCTACAGCCCGAAAACTGTAAAGGCATACTGCAGCCAGGTGGAGCGTTTCGTCAACTATGTGCGGGAAGTAGATAATACTAATCGGATACAGGAATACTCGCGTACAAATCGGATTCAAGTATACTCGCTATCCTTGTTGGATCGTAAATGTTCTCACGCCTATATTAATCAAGCCATTAGCGCCATCAAGTTTTATTATCAGAAGGTACTTCTAGAGGATGAACAGGTCTCTTACGTTAGACCCAAAAAAGAAAATAAGCTACCCAATGTAATGTCTATGCAGGAAGTGATGCTAATCTTAAAATCAACCGCTAATCTGAAGCATCGGGCTATTTTATACTTAACCTATTCCTCTGGATTGCGTGTAGGTGAAGTGGTTCGATTACGGTTTCAGGACATTGATCCGGAACGCAGAACACTGCATGTACGCCAGGGTAAAGGAAGAAAGGACAGAGTAACAATTTTGTCCAGCGCTGCTTTTGAAATCGTTGAGCAGTACGTCAGCCAATATAGACCACAAGAATGGCTGTTTCCGGGACAAATAGGGGGCAAGCATATAACAGAACGTTCCGTACAAAAATGTTTTGATCAGGCACTGGAGGCTTCAGGCATCCCCAAACAAGTAAGTCTCCATTCACTCCGCCACTCGTTTGCCACGCACCTATTGGAGGGAGGTATAGATATCCGGTACATTCAGGAGCTGCTGGGCCACCAAAGCTCACGAACAACCGAGAGATACACCCACGTCAGTGTAAAAGATGTCCGGCGCATCCAAAGCCCGCTTGATCAGATGGATCAGAAACAATGAGAAGTAGAGTGGCGAGGAGTATGGGTGCAGGAACAAAGTGCAAATAGGGATATTCACGAACTACGTGAACATCCCTAAAGTAAGTAGAGTTTGGGAAGGTGTTCGTAAAAAAGACGTTATGTGAAATCTTCTTAAGAACTATATTAAAGTACATAACTCAAAGGAGCGATAAACAATGATATCGTTTGATGATTTACAACCTCACTGGGAAAAACTCGTTCAAAAAGCAGAAGAAGTTAGTCTTAAAGGTTTGACGGAACCAGAACGTATCTGGTACACCACTAGAGTTTTAATTGACAGTGTAGGTGATGGGGGAATAATTAGTTTCTATTACAATACTGGTGCAGATGATCTGGAAGAAACAATGGAAGACTTAAAAAAGATAAAAGCAGATAAAATTATAAAACTACTTGAAAAAGTAAATAATCTCTTTCCTAATGGACAAGTTCCAAAAGATATAGATGAACGAAATGACATTATTAGCTCTTGGGAAGATGAAAGAATAGAAAGTCTTTTGGAAAGTCTTGATGATAAATTCATTGAACATCAAGAATACCTTGAAAAGAAAGTAGAACCATATATTAATCAAATACTACCACAATAATTATACTGTAAGCAGACACAAGGAGACGAAGACTTCACATAACAATATATTCACGCTGCGGGCCATACGGCCCTGGGTCTGCGGAAGGAAATTCGAGGAAGTGAACTCAGGCAGACAACCCTACGGGTTCGTGAATACGGGAACGTTATACGACAGAACGAAGAGATATAATAAATTAGCAATAACAAACCCATACATTATAGAAGGGAACAAAGATGAAAACTATAAAATATTTATTAATAGGTATCTCATTAGCTTCCCTCACATTAATGTTTCTTTACTATTATGATCATAAAAAGGAGATTATTGATCAAGATTATACAGAAATAATTGTAACTCGGGATTATGGAAAGGAAATAGTAAGAACTATAACTGATAAAAATCAAATAAAGGCAATAATAAAAACTATTAATACTTCCAAAAGGCAAGATTCATCAAAACTAGTTTTTGAGAAAGGACCTGATGGAACATTAATATTTCAAAATAGTAATAGCTCAAAGGAAGTAAAATTCTTTACAGAAACTGGAGATATAATAACTGATAAATACTTAATACAAGTAAAACTAAATCTGAAATAACCATCCCGTAGGTAACTCAAAGTTCCGTCGTATAACATTGCATTCACGCTTCGGGCCATTCGGCCCTTGGTCCGGCAGAGGCTTTTCGGGGAAGTGGAGACAGCCGGACACATCCGACTACGTCGGACGTCGTGAATACGGGAACGTTATACGCAACCTTGTGAAATATTTGATAAATGAATAAGAAATAAGGAACGTTCCTTACAGGAACTGACAGATAAACAGATAAATAATAAAAAATCACAAAGACTATAAAGAATATAAAAGCTGTAAAGACTAGAAACGCTACAAAGACTACAAGACTATAAAGACTACAAAGACTAGAAAGGCTACAAAGACTAGAAAGGCTACAAAGACTAGAAAGACTAGAAAGACTAGAAAGACTAGAAAGACTAGAAAGACTAGAAAGACTAGAAAGACTACAAAGGGCAAAGACTACAAAATATGAAAGGCTATTGGAAGCATATTCAAAGAAGACAAGGCAGCGTATAACATTATATTCACACTGCGGGCCATTCGGCCCTGGGTCCGGCAGAAGCTATGAATCGAGAAGTGGAATCAGCCAGACACATCCGACTACGTCGGACGTCGTGAATACGGAAACGTTATAGGAAATTCCCCCGTGTAAGAACAAATCTAAAGAGTAAATATCTATTACATGCTATACAAATCAAGAGCTATACAGATCAAGAGCTATACAGATCAAGAGCTATACAAATCAAGAGCTATACAGATCAAGAGCTATACAAATCAAGAGCTATACAGATCAAGAGCTATACAAATCAAGAGCTATACAAATTAAGAGCTATACAAACCAAGAGCTATACAAATCAAGAGCTATACAAATCAAGAGCTAAACAGATCAAGAGCTATACAGGTCAAGAGCTATACAGGTCAAGAGCTATACAGATCAAGAGCTATACCGATCAAGAGCTATTCAAGTCAAGATCAGTTAGAGGATTCTAAGATGCCACGGGGGAACAACCCATAACATTGTATTCACGCATCGGGCCATACGGCCCTTGGTCCGGCAGAAGTTATGAATCGAGAAGCGGTGTCAGCCGGACATATCCGACTAAGTCGGACATCGTGAATACGGGAACGTTATATGCAATCGAGAGAAACTATATATGAAGAACAAATTAGCCATTACCATTAATTAGGGGTAGTGGTATATTTGTATAAAGCCTAAATTAACAAGTAAATGAAGAATAAAACTACGATAAGACAATAAGAGATATAGAAATATATAACGAAAAGACAGAAGATGAGAAGCTCAAAAAAGACTACAAATCATAAATGACTATCAACACTACAAAAACCAAATATAAAAAAGATGAACAAGATTAAAAAGATTGAACAAGATAATAAAGAATGAAGAGATTATGTTGGGAAATACGAAGAAGTCTCGACAGCATATAACAATACATTTACGCTGCGGTCGGCATAGCCGACCTTGGTCCCGGAAGTTAAGAAGCCAGGAAGCGGATGCCGGGACACACCGACTACGTCGGCGTCGTAAATGCGGGAACGTTATGAGAAATTCGGGTTAAACAATATATGAAGATAGAGCAACAAAGCAAGTAACTAATTAAAACAAAACAAATTAAGAAACTGAACAACAGCAAGACTGAAAAAGAGCAAAGACCGAATAAGAGCAAATATTGAATAAGAACAAAGACTGAATAAGAGTAAAGACTGAACACGAACAAAGACGAAATAAGGTCTAAGATTGAACAAGATGAAAGGCGAATTAAGATCAAGACAGAATAAGTCCCAATACAATATTCAGCAAATTCAGAGATGACCCGAACATCTCATAACATTGCATTCACGCTGCGGGCCATACGGCCCTGGATCTGCCAGAAGTAAAGTCGAGGAAGTCGGGGCAGGCAGACAACCCTGCGAACCTAACCGCGTCGCGGCCGCCCCGTTGGGGCTTAAGGTTCTCGGGTTCGTGAATGCAGAAACGTTATGAGAAATTCGGGTTAAACAATAAATGAAGACAAAGCAAATAACTAATTAAAACAAAAGAAATTAAGAAACTGAAAAA